>NZ_KB235904.1:567077-710845 GCF_000332155.1 Kamptonema formosum PCC 6407
TGGGGAGGATGGGGGAGATGGGGAGGATGGGGGAGCAACTTAATCAAGTAAAAATTTAAAATGCAAAATTAAAAATTGTGAGATTTAATTGTTAATTTTTAATTTTTAACTTTTAATTAATCTGAGGGGAGATGGGGCAGGGCTAATTCATTGTCTCTAGAGAAAGGTTAGGGTAATGCGATCGAGGATGCGATCGCACTGCGGAGGGGGCTTAATGGCGATCGCCAAAACACATCCTTACAAACCACAGTCAAAACAATGACCGCCTGTCCCAGAGAAACCTGGCCCCAAGTCCCAGATTTTCGCGCCCCCCGAAGAGCTGATTGTAGCAAGTATAACGATCGCTAACGATTACGCGATCGCCCTCAAAGACCATCAAATGCTATTCCCTTCTTTCCCTTATTCCCTAGAGCATCGTAGCATCCTAGCCCCTCTTTTCCCCTTCTTACCCTAGCCCTGAGCATCGGAGCATCGTAGCCCCTTCTTCCGCGCCCCTTCTTTTTATAACTAATGACTAACCCAAAATTGACAATTAGAAGTAAATCTTTTGAGTGGTATAAACGCACTTATATCATGGGAGTGCTGAATGTCACCCCTGATAGTTTTAGCGATGGCGGTCAATTTAACACCCTAGAATCTGCCACAGCACAAGCTCAGAAAATGGTAGAAAATGGTGTTGATATTATCGACATTGGCGGCCAATCAACTCGGCCGGGGGCTTCTGAAATTACCCTAGAAGAAGAACTAAATCGAGTTATTCCCTTAGTAGAAATCTTGCGCTCTAGGGAAAATATTTGCGCTACAGTGCCGATTTCTGTTGATACAACACGCGCCGCTGTTGCCAAAGCTGCGATCGAGGCCGGCGCTGATATAATTAATGATATTTCCGCTGCTACTTTTGACTTAGAAATGTTGCCAACGGCTGCAAAATTGGGAGTTCCAATTATATTAATGCACATTCGAGGTACGCCGCAGACAATGCAACAATTAATAGATTATCAAGATTTAATTGGGGAAATTTATCAGTTTTTAGAGGGTCGAGTTGCAGCAGCAATTGCCGCCGGAATTAATAAACTTAATATCATTATAGACCCTGGAATTGGTTTTGCCAAGAGTTATAACCAAAACTTAAAAATATTACGGGAGTTACCAACGTTTCAGTATTTAGGTTGTCCGATTTTAGTTGGTGTATCTCGCAAAAGCTTTATCGGTCATATTTTAAACCAACCTGACCCTCAACAGAGAATCTGGGGGACAGCGGCGGCTTGTACAAGTGCGATCGCGCGTGGCGCTGATATTCTCAGAGTTCATGACGTTAAAGAAATGCGCGACGTTTGTCAAGTTGCTGATGCTATATTTAGAAGGTAAAAATTAAAAAAGCGCCGCAGCTACGCCAGCCGTAGGCATCGCCCTCCTTAAAGATGATTATTTAAGTAAGTAAATCCTTCTTCCTTCTTCCTTCTTCCTTCTTCTTATTTTTAAGTATTATTCTCTGACTCTCCCATCAACCCACTAATAGCCTCTGATAACGCTTTGGGGTCCATAAAAATTATTTTTGAATTGGCACTTTCACTCAATTTGCTATTGGCTTCTACATACGTTTGAGCAATCAAAAATTTTCTAAACTCTTCACTATTCGGCTCTAAATTTAAAGCTGTAGCAAGACGTTCAATAGATGCCGCTTTACCCTCAGCTTTAGTAATCATAGCTTGTTTTTCGCTCTCCGCAGCCCGTTCCAACTCCATCGATTCCCGGACAACTTTAGGAGGAGTAATACTTTGAATTTCAACGCGGATAATCTTTACACCCCAATTCGCCGTAGCCTGATCCAATTTACTTAGCAAGTTTTTACTAATGATATCAGTTCGAGAAAGAGTCTGCTTCATTTCCCATTGCCCAATTTCAGAGCGAAGGGTAGTTAAAACCATATTCCCAATTGCCGCCTCAATATCTTGGACTTCATAATAAGCTTTCCTCAAAGTCAAAATCCGCCAATATAGTACGGCATCTACTTCTAGAGCTACATTATCTTTAGTAATAGTCGGTTGAGGTTCTACATCTAAAACCCGTTCCCGCGTTGTATCTACGTAAACGACCTTTTCTATCAACGGAATGATAAAATTGAGTCCAGATTTGATTGTTCGCTTGTATTGGCCCAAACGTTCGACTAAACCTTCCTCACCTCCGCTGATCACTCTCACAGACGAATTTACAGCGTAGCCGATGATAATCGCGGTGAGAATAGCCAGGATATACTGACTCATTTTTAGTTTCCTGCTCAGCTTTATTAGGAATTGATAAAGATTACTATTTAACTTTAGCTCAGCTTTGTCACATCATTCATAATTAGGACTAACGGAGATCGCTTTGTAGGTCGCAGTCTCGGCAGTAAAGTTACCTCTGAGACTACGCCTTTACAAACAATATCTGCGCCCGTCCTCACAAAATTAGAAGTTTTGCGAAGCTCTGAGGTAATACCTAAGATATTAAGGTTTGTAAAGTTTGGTTAAAACTCAGCTTTTAGCCATAATAATGATATTTTAGATACAGAATTAGAATTCCGTGGCAGCACTGGGGTAGTCTTCAGTCAGTCTACTCCAGTTTATTTCCCAAATAATTTGATTTTTGACTATAGGGTTGGGAATCAAAAAAACTCGTCATATAATGTACTTAAACGCATTCATAGTCATACTCTTACGTGAGTGCAACAAATACCAGCACCTATTTCTATTCATACTCTAGGACTTACGCATTTATCTACGCAATTGTGTGATTGCGAGCCAAGCACAGAACAATTGCAGGCACGCGCAAACTCGAAGCATTAGTCCTATAATCATAGTTTTACTCCAACAATATTTTGGGATGTAGTTTTGTCAGAGTTTCAAACTTTGGCTACAAAGTAAAGAAATCCAAAAATTGAGCGAATCTCACAAAGGTTGTATCAGGAAGCGGGGAAAATTTGGCTATCCCAAATCTAACATCTACTAAGAGCTGTGAAATCAACACAAACTTCTAAATCTAAGCGCCATCGCGGTTATATTCTCACTCCTGCGGGAGCGAAGAAGCTACAAAACCGGATTAGCGAATTAGAGGCTAAAACTGGTGTCACCTATAACCCCTCAAAAATTTCGGAACAGTCGCAATTAATTAGCGCTCAAGGTTTGCATTTAACGACAGTCAGAAAAATTTTGCGAGGGACAAGCGGCACAGATGAAAGTTCTCTACGCCTCGTTTTCCAGGTGTTAGGGATTGAAATGGCAGCACAGGATTACACGCAGCCGGGAATTGAAGAGGTAGTTGCTTTTGTGGGTGATGGTAACAGTAGACAATGCCAAGATGATTGGGGAGAAGCAATTGATGTTTCCCTATTTTATGGTAGAGAATCAGAACTAGAAAGCCTTATACAGTGGATAAAAAATGATAATTGCCGATTAGTGATGCTATTAGGAATGGGAGGGATTGGCAAAACAGCACTCTCAGTAAAATTAGGAGAAAAACTTCAAGATCATTTTGACTTTTTAATCTGGCGCTCGCTCCATAATGCTCCACCTTTAGAAGAACTCCTCCCCCAAATCATCCAATTCCTTTCTCAACAGCAAGAAACAGCAGCAAATTTACCCAAAACAATTAGCGGTCAAATTTCCCGGCTATGCCATTATCTGCGCGAACAGCGTTGCTTGCTAATTATTGATAATTTAGAAACACTTTTAAAATCAGGTTCTCCAGCCGGGAGATATCGCGAAGGCTATCAAGATTATGGCGAATTATTTAGACAGATAGCAGAAATTTCTCACCAAAGTTGCCTAGTATTAACCAGTCGAGAAAAACCCCAGGGCATTGCTTCTATAGAAGGCGAATCTTTGCCAGTTCGCTCTTGGCATTTAAAAGGTTTATCCGACTCGGAAGCCGAAAAAATTTTTATAGCTAAAGGCGTACAGAGTAACACGATTCAAGTCAGCATATTGACTGAATTATATCAGGGAAATCCATTAGCCTTAAAAATTGTCGCTACTTCTATTCAGGAATTATTTGTCGGTAATATTGCCGAATTTCTGACTCAAGGTACGACAGTTTTTAACGGCATTCGCAGTCTTTTAGAACAGCAGTTTGAACGTTTGTCTCCTTTAGAACAGCAAATTCTTTACTGGTTAGCAATTAACCGAGAACCTGTGAATTTTGCCAAACTTCGCGCTGATATTGTCCCCCTGGTATCGGTGGGAAGACTTTTAGAAACTTTAGAATTTATCGGTTGGCGTTCTCTAATCGAAACTCAGACAGCTAGATCGGGTCAACTTTTGACTTTACAACCTGCGGTGATGGAATATGTAAGCAACCGCTTCTCTGAGCAAGTTTGTACAGAAATTCGTGCCGTTGCTGAGTCAGGAAAACTCTGCAATCTTAACTTGTTTAAGCATCATGCTTTAATCAAAGCTGAATCTCAAGAGTTTATCCGTTCTTCCCAAGTGAATTCGATTCTCCAGCCGATAATTGACGAATTATTAACGAGTTTTGGCACGCGGGAAAATTTGATTTCTGCTCTGACAATTATTCTTTCCTATTTGCATTCTGATTCTTTATCAACTCCCGGCTATACCGCTGGTAATTTACTCAATTTACTTGTGAATTTACAAGCGGATTTAAGTGCGATTGATTTTTCTGGCTTGACGATTTGGCAAGCTTACCTGCAAGGGGTGAATTTGCGCCGAGTTAACTTTGAAAAAGCAAATTTAGGGAAGTCAGTTTTTAGCGAAACTTTTGCTAATATTTACAGCGTTGCTTTCAGTCCAGATGGAGGAAAGATTGCGACGGGACACGCAGATGGAGAGGTGCGTTTGTGGCAAGTTGAAGATGGGAAACTGTTGTTTCGATCGCTAGGCCATACCGGTGCAGTTTGGTCTTTAAGCTTTTCCCCCGATGGCGAAACCTTGGCTTCCGGTAGCTTTGACTGGACAATTCGACTGTGGGCCCTGCCAAATGGAGAATTGCGCCAAACTTTGCAAGGTCATGGAGATTGGGTATGGGCGATCGCATTTAACCCAGACGGTCAATTGTTGGCTAGTTGTAGTAGCGATCGCACGATCAAACTCTGGGATATCAACGGAAACTGCATCAAAACTCTAGAGGGACACACCGATAGCATCAATGCCATTGCCTTCAACCCCGACGGCAAAACCTTCGCCACAGGTAGTAACGATCGAACTATCAGAATTTGGCGAGTTGATACATTTGAGTGTCACCAAATTCTCCAAGGTAGCGATAGTCAAATTTCCGCGATCGCCTTTAGTCCTGATGGCGATATCCTTGCCACCTGCGACACTCAAACCATCAAACTCTGGGATGTCAAAACTGGAGAATGTCGTCACACCATTGCCAACAACCTAACTTTTGTTTGGTCTATCGTCTTTAGTCCCGATGGTCAAACCTTCATCGGAGGTGATGGCAAAGTTATCAAATTTTGGCATATTGAAACTGGAGAATGTTGGCAAACTCTCTCAGGATTTAGCAGTCAAGTTTGGTCAGTAGCGTTCAGTACCGATGGGCAAATTATTGCCGCCAGCGACAAGCAAAGCTTGCGTTTATGGCAAGTAGGTGAAAAAGATGATGTCGCTGAGTTTCACACTATCCAAAGTTATACAAATTCAGTTTGGTCGGTTGCCATTAGCCAGAATTTAGCACCAGGCGCGATCCCTAATGCCAGCCTAGCGATCGCCTGTGGCGGCGCAAGCGGAACAGTAACTCTGTGGGACATAGAAACCCACCAATGTCTCAAAACCCTCCACCGCCACCAGAAATCAGTTCGCAGCGTAGCATTTAGTCCCAACGGCGAAACCCTAGCTAGCGCAGGGGAAGACAAAACAATTTGGCTTTGGGAAGTAAATACTGGTCGGGTAAAAACGCCCCTTTTGGGACATACAGGTTGCGTTTGGTCAGTAGCCTTTAGTCCCGATGGTAGGATTTTAGCTAGCGGAAGTAGCGATCGCACAATTCGGCTGTGGGATATCAACACCAGCCGCACTCTAAAAATTCTCTCAGACCATGAAAGTTGGGTTTTATCCGTAACCTTTGACCCCAATGGCAAGTTTTTGGCCAGTAGCAGCGCCGACCAAACAATTCGACTTTGGGATATCAACACTGGTGAATGTCTAAAAACCCTGTTCGGACATCAAGGTTTAATTTGGTCAGTCACCTTCGATCGCGATGGGAAAACCCTAGCCAGCGCTAGCGAAGATACCACCATCAAAGTTTGGGATATCGAAACTGGGGAATGCCAGCAAACCTTAGAAGGACATAAGAGTTTAGTGTGGTCGATCGCCTCTAGTCCTGACGGTAAACTACTCGCAAGCACTAGCGCTGACCAAACAGTAAGAATTTGGGACAGCCTTACGGGTCAATGCGTCAAGGTATTAGAGAGTCACGGTAGCAACCTTTGGTCTGTGGCCTTCGCCAAAAACAGTAAAACTCTCGCCAGTGGTAGCAATGATGAAACTGTAAAGGTTTGGGATGTGGAAACGGGAGAATGCTTGGATACGCTGAGGCCCGAAAGGATTTATGAAGGGATGAATATTACCGGAGTTACGGGACTGACAGAAGCTCAAAAGGCGACGTTGAAAGCCTTGGGGGCTAGGGAAGAAGGGGCTAGGGGCTAGGGGCTAGGGAAGAGGGGGAAGATGGGAATAGAATTAGCGAGTTTAGTGAAACTCAGAACGTCTTAGCTGCCAAGAAGGTTGCTATAGAACTTACGCAGGATTCACGTTACACCGCCCAGAAAGGCGGTGACTTTACCACACAGAGGGCGATCGTACTGCGATCGCGTATAATCTCAATTCTTGAAACTAGAACTACAGATAATCACTATTTAAATTTTGCACGATCGTATAATATGAGATTTTATATGTAGTTAGCATTTAAAGAATTGGGATAAGTCCTGAAGTTAATTTAATCATCCCCCCTCTGTCTCTCTCCCCCTGTACCCCTCTCCCCCTCCCCCCCTCCCCCCATTTCCCTTAACTTCTCCTTAAAATCACTATCTTCTCCCCAAAATTCTTTGTGCCATTCAAAAATATAGTTATCGATCTAGCGGTCATAACAAATGAACTGACCAAATTAGTGAACAGTGAAATCATCTACGCAGAAGGCATAAGCAGCCATGAACGAGAATAAAAATTACCTCAAATCGGTAGAAATCCTGATCGTTGATGACTCGCCAGCCAACTTGCGCTTACTTTCTTCATTACTAATACAGCAGGGTTACAACGTTCGCAAAGCTATTAGCGGACAAGCAGCATTAAGAGCCGCAGAAGTAGTAATTCCCGATTTAATCTTATTAGATGCTATCATGCCACACATGGATGGATATGAGGTTTGTCAGCGATTGAAGTCAAATCCAAAAACAGCACAAATACCTGTGATATTCTTGAGTTTTTTGACTGAAAATGAAGAAAGAGTAAAAGCATTTAAATTTGGATGTTGTGATTATATTAATAAACCCTTCAGTTTAGATGAAATCCTGATAAAAATTGAAAAACAACTAAATTTGAAGGCAGCAAGAGAGGAAATTATGCAAATGAATGCTGAATTTAAACAAGAAGCAAAAGAATATCAAATCCAGCTAGAAGTTGCCAATGCCAAACTAAAAATGGCATTGCGCGATCGGCTCACCAACTTGCCAAACCGAGCATCATTTATTGAGTCTCTAGAAACAGCTATAAATCGTGCAAAAATAGATTCAGACTATCGATTTTTCGTGCTATCTCTCGACTGCGATCGCTTTAAAATCATCAATAATTCTCTCGGCTATCACATCGGAGACGAACTGCTAACCGCCGTTGCCCGCCGCTTAGAAGCTGATTTAAGTCCCGATGACATTTTTGCACGGTTAGGAGATGACGAATTCGCTATTTTACTCCCCGATAGACAAGATATCAGCACTGCCACAAAAGTTGCTAGCGAAATCATAAAAAAACTTACTTTTCCCTTTCACTTGCAAGGATATGAAGTATTTGTCAGCGCCAGCATTGGCATTGCTTCAGGCAGCAGAGAATATAGTCAGCCAGAACATATCCTGCGAGATGCCGATAGCGCCTTAAACCGCGCCAAAGAAAAGGGAAAAGCCCGCTATCAAATTTTTGATAGCACTATGCGCGAGAAAGCTTCCCAATTTTTACAGTTAGAAACAGACCTGCGAAAAGCCATCATCAAAAAAGAATTTTGCGTACACTACCAACCAATTATTGACCTTAAAACTGGAAAAATTGCGGGAGTAGAAGCACTGCTGCGTTGGCAGCATCCCACCAGAGGTTTAATTTATCCAGCAGACTTCATTCCCATAGCAGAAGAAACAGGTTTAATTACTCCGATTGGCAATTGGGTATTAGGAGAATCTTGTCGTCAGTTACGCCTATGGCAAATAGCAGGAATTGCCGGAGAGTCCTTCAGCGTCAGCGTCAATTTTTCAGCACACCAATTTGCCCAAGCAGACTTAATTGAGCAAATTGATGCAATTCTCGCCGAAACACAACTTAACCCTCAGTGCTTAAAACTCGAAATTACTGAAAGTGCCATCATAGAAAACACCCAATCGGCTGCACTCATTATCCAACAATTAAGAGCAAGGCAAATTCAGTTAAGCCTCGATGATTTTGGCATGGGATATTCTTCTCTGAGTTATCTCAACTCATTTCCTGTCAATACTCTGAAAGTTGACAAATCCTTTGTGCAACGCTTAGACGGTAATTCAGAAAATTTAGGACTGGTTCCAGCAATTATGTGTATTGCCAGGACAATGGGAATGAACGTAATCGCTGAAGGCATAGAAACGACTCAACAACTAGACCAACTCAGAAATTTAAACTGCCACTTCAGCCAAGGATATTTATTTTCTAGACCTTTGGAGGCGCAAAAAGTAGTAGAGTTGATTGCTTCTGCTCCTCAGTGGTGAAAGATCGAGGTATTTCTATGATGGGGAACTAACGAAAGATTTTTCCTTGAATAACCTACCAAAGTCTTATAAACTTGTACATATAGCGAAGTTGAGGTGCTCGTCAAATAGGTTTAGATAAGTTCTATGAAGCAATGAATAGCCACCATGAACAGCTTACCTAACGATTGTGTCACAGCCTCTATCTTGATTGTAGACGACATGGTGGATAACCTCCGGCTGCTTTCTGATTTGCTGACAGAACAAGGCTATAAAGTTCGAGGCGTATCCAAAGGTACAATGGCTCTCAAGGCAGCGAAGTCATTTTCCCCTGACTTAATTTTGCTGGATATTATGATGCCAGAGATGGATGGCTATGAGGTTTGCCAACACCTGAAAGCTGCGGAAAATACTTGCGATATCCCGATTATTTTTATCAGTGCTTTGAACGATGCGGCAGATCAACTCAAAGCTTTTGCTGTGGGAGGCGTAGATTATATCACAAAACCCTTTCGCATAGAAGAAATTCTTGCCAGAGTTAAGAACCATTTGCGACTGCGCGAGTTGCAAAAAAAACTGGCACAGCAAAATGAGCGCCTGGAGAAGGAAATTTGGGATCGTCAATTATTAGAAGATAAACTTCGCTCTTCAGAGGCGGCAATTCGGGTGTTTTTTGAAGCGATGAATGACATCGTATTACTGATTGACGCTGAGGATTTTAGTATCAAAGTTGCCCCTACAAATTCTACTAGATTTTACCCAGATGATACCGACATTCTCGGTCAAACTATAGAACAATTTTTTGGAGAAAATGCCGAGATTTTTCAGAGTCAAATCCGGTTGGCTTTAGATACACAACAAATTGTTAACTTTGAGTATAGTTTACTAACAAGCCAGGGCGAAGTTTGGTTTATTGCCAGTATTACCCCCACATCAGAAAATACAGTAGCTTGGGTGGGTCGAGATATTAGCGATCGCAAACAGGTAGAAGCAGCGCTGCGCCAAAGTGAAGAAAGATTTAGGAGTTTAGTAGATAATATTCCCGGTGCTATCTACCGCTGCATTTTTAACTCTGATGTCAGAGTGGAATTTTTCAGCGATGCTGTTGAGGAAATAGTTGGCTATCAAGCGAGCGAATTTATTCACGATCGAGTGCGGAGTTGGACAAGTATTGTCCATCCTCAAGATCGAGAAATGGTTAAATTAACCATCCAAAAATCTCTGGAAATTAGACACCCTTTCGTACTAGAATATAGAGTAATTAATGCCAATGGTAGTATCCGCTGGGTTTATGACAAAGGTCAAGGCTGTTTTGCCCAAGACGGGAGTTTATTATGGATAGATGGGGCAATATTTGATATCAGCGATCGCAAACAGCAGGAAGAAACTCTGCAACGCCGAGCTAAAATTGATAGCCTACTTAGTAATATTTCTCGTACTTTTCTAGACCAGGATATCGATACGGCGATTAATTTTACCTTAAGAGTAATGGGGGAATATACAGCTAGCGATCGCAGTTACATCATCCGCTACTCTGAAAGCCAAAATCAAATGAACAATACCTATGAGTGGTGTGCTGAAGGTATTGTACCACTGATTGGCGATTTGCAGGCAGTTTCAACCCAGAGTTTTACTTGGTTTTATCAACAGCTAATCAGTGCCAAAGTAGTTAAAATCCCTCGGCTTTCAGACTTACCCCCTGAAGCTAACGCAGAGAAAGCAGCACTTGAACGCCAATGCGTCCAATCAACCGTTAATGTTGCTTTAATGGAATCAGGCAACTTAGTAGGATTCATTGGTTTAAATACCGTGAAATCTTCCCGAAATTGGAGTTCGGAAGAGATCGGTCTTCTAAAAATAGTAGGAGAAATTGTTGCTATTAGTCTGGCTCGTCATGAAGCCGAAGTTGCCCAGGAAAAAGCGGCAAAAGCTGCCTTTGCTGCTAGCAAATCGAAAAGCGAATTTCTCGCTAATATGAGTCACGAACTCCGCACTCCCCTCACCGCCATTCTTGGTCTTTCTGAAGCCTTACGAGATGAAGTTTTCGGCCCTTTAACTGCCAAACAACACCAAAAACTAGCAACTATTGAGCAGAGCGGTCAACATTTGCTAGAACTGATTAATGATGTTCTCGATTTATCAAAAATTGAATCGGGCAAGATGGAATTGCACTTAAGTAATACTGACATTCAAGGATTATGCGATGCCAGCCTAGCCTTTGTCCGACAACAAGCTCACCAAAAACAAATTAAACTCAGCGCTCACGTTCCTCCCAGAATTGGTAAAGTCAAAATTGATGAACGGCGGATGCGACAACTCCTGATTAATTTACTCAGCAATGCCGTCAAATTTACCCCAGAAAGCGGTGCAGTTTGGATAGAAGTTAAAGGAGATTTAGAACATGAAACTTTGCAGTTTATCGTCGCTGATACAGGCATTGGAATTGCGCCAGAAAACATCGGTAAACTCTTTCAACCTTTTGTGCAAGTAGATAGTTCTTTTACTCGCCGCTATGCAGGTACAGGTTTAGGATTAGCTTTAGTCCGCCAAGTGATAGAATTGCACGGAGGTAGCGTTTCCCTAGAAAGCGAATTAGGTAGCGGCAGCCGTTTTACAGTTTCTCTCCCCTGGAAGCAAGAAGTTAAAAAAAGTGCGGCTCCGATGACGATTGCCGCTCATAAATCTTTGAATATTAATCAAGTTTTGATTGTAGAAGATTCTGCGCCTGCTGCCGAACAAATTGCCCATTACTTAGCAGAACTAGGTATTAACAATTCTGCGATTTATTCCTTGGGAACAGGGATAGTACAAGAAGCGATCCAAATTAACCCAGATGCGATTATTTTAGATTTGCAACTACCAGATCGCTCTGGTTGGGATGTGTTAGCACAACTCAAAGCGGAACCGCGTACCCAGAATATTCCTATTTTGATTGTTTCTGTGGCTGACGAACCTGTACGATCGCCAGCAGCAAGTGTATATGAGTATTTAGTCAAACCTTTTTCCCGGCATCAGTTTCAGTTGGCTTTACGCAAGTTAGCTCCTGCTCCCCAACAGCTTGAAAAAACGGCTATGATGTCAGAATCAAAGTCATTACCTTTGATTTTACTGGCAGAGGACAATGAGGCAAATATCTCTACAATAGTGGAATATTTGGAAGCTGTCGGCTACCGAGTAGCAACTGCCCTTAACGGAGTAGAAGCAATACAGATGGCAAGAGAGTTAAAACCGAATTTAGTGCTAATGGATATCCAGATGCCAGCAATGGATGGTTTAGAAGCAACCCGTCAACTGCGAGCCGATGTAGAATTTGTTCAATTGCCAATTATTGCTCTGACTTCCCTCGCCATGCCTGGAGATAGGGAAAAATGTTTAGAAGTGGGAGTAAATGAGTATCTAGCAAAACCCGTAAGCTTGAAAAAGCTTGTAGAGGCGATCGCCTTTCAGCTCGATCGATGTCAGACTTTAATCCTCTAAAATTAATTCTGGAGTATTGTATATATATGCAAGATAAACAAACTTTGAATAGCGATCGCAAACTGAACTTATTAGTGATCGACGACGAAGAAAGCATATTTGAAGTCATCGAAGGATTGCTCTATCGCGAGGGATATAATTTCACCTATGTAGGTAGCGGCAAAGAAGCCTTAAATCGTATAGATGAGATTCAACCCGATGTCATGTTGTTGGATGTGATGATGCCAGAGATAGACGGGATCGAAACTTGCCAGCTAATTAAATCTAATCACCGGTGGTGTCACATTCCGATTATTATGGTGACAGCACTGAGTTCCAAAGAAGATTTAGCTCGCTCTCTTGAAGCTGGTGCCGATGATTTTTTGTCGAAACCGATTAACAGTATAGAACTAAGAGCTCGCGTTCGCTCAATGTTGCGGATCAAGCTACAGTACGACGCTTTAGCTGCAACACAAAGGCTGAGAACTCTGAATTTATTCAGTGCCTTTGTCAATTAACTGGGTAAACTGCGAACGGATCGAAGTCTGACTACCCCGCGATCGCCCAAATCGGTTAAAGTTAAGAAAATAACCGCAAACATCGTTATTTAAAGGGACAATGGCATCCTCTTCCTCTGTAGCAGTTCGCGAACTCCCCCTATTTCCGCTACCGGAGGTGGTTCTATTCCCCAGTAGACCACTCCCACTGCAAATTTTCGAGTTTCGCTACCGAATTATGATGAATACGATTCTGGAGAGCGATCGCCGTTTTGGGGTACTCATGTGGGACCCCAACCAAAACAAAGTAGCTGCCGTTGGTTGCTGCGCTGAAGTAATTCACTGTCAGCGTCTCCCTGACGATCGCATGAAAATCATGACTTTAGGCCAGCAGCGCTTCCGAGTGATCGAAGCAGTCCGAGAAAAACCCTATTTAGTGGGTTTAGTCGAATGGATAGAAGATTATCCCCCAGAAAAAGACCTTAGACCCCTAGCCAGGGAAGTTGAACAATTGCTACGGGATGTAGTTCGACTATCTGGCAAATTGATGGATCAAGCTATTGAATTACCAGAAGATATTCCTAGTCTACCTACTGAATTATCCCACTGGGTTGCTAGCAATCTTTACGGCGTAGCAACAGAGCAACAAGGTTTATTAGAAATGCAAGATACCGCAGCTAGACTCGAACGCGAGGCGGAAATTTTGACTTCTACTCGCAATCAATTAGCAGCTCGAACAGTCCTTAAAGATACATTGAAATGACATTGTTAAATGCTAATTACTAATTGCTAATTGCTAATTGCTAATTGCTAATTGCTAATTGCTAATTGCTAATTGCTAATTGGGGAAAAAATTTCCCCCTCTCCCAATCTTCCTTCTTCCTTCTTCCTTCTTCCTTCTTCCTTCTTCCTTCTGCTATACTGTAGAATTATCAAAACAGATAAAAATTATGCGCTTTAAAACTTTTACTAATGTTGTCATTTCTTGCCTAATAGGAATTTTAACTTGGCTGTGGGTTCCCCCCGCTTTAGCGTTGACACAAATTAAGCTATCCGACATTTCTTATCACGACTGTCCCCCAGAAATGGCAGAAGGAACAGTCACCAGCGGTTCTAGCATGGCCGCTAACTGCTTTCTAGTAACAGGCAAAGCCTCAAACACCTCTGGCAAAACAGTATTTGATGCCGACATTTTCGGCCGCATCTACGATGCTCAAGGTAATTCCGTCATGCAAAACCGTACTAGAATAGGTTCTATTGAAGAAGTTCCCCCAGGAGTTAGCGATTTTGAAATCCGTATCTCTGTTGCTGCCAATCAACCAACTCCTTTAGAACTCAAGCAATTTAAAGCAACTGGTTTTACAGGTAAAGTGCGGCGCTAAGTGAATCCACCTAATTAAACATAAGATAAGGATGGCTAAAAAGCTGACTGTATAAACATTCTTCCTTCTCTCCTAGATAACTAAATTTTTTTTCCTTCTCTCCTAGATAACTAAATTTTTTTCCTTCTTTCTTCTCTCCTAGATAACTAAATCCTTCTTCCTTCTTCCTTCTACTTAAAATCGGCAAAAAAATAGGATGATGTTAGAGGCCATCATCCGCTTACTGCAACTTGAAAGCTTGCTCAACCTTTGCTAGCAGTTACCAACATTTAGCAGACTGGAAGCTGTTAAGATAAAGCCTTAGCAACTAAATCGCAGTTTGCAAATTACCTAACAAACCGGTTAAAAGTTGAGCCGCGATTTGGAGGACAAAAAACGCAATCATGGGAGAAAAGTCAATTCCACCCAAAGGGGGAATAATCGAACGGAATAGATTTAAGTAAGGATCTGTTAACTGACTCAAGATCGAAAACGGCGGATCGAACCAGTTAATATTGGGGAACCAGCTTAAAAGTACCCGCACGATCATCAGAACTAGATATATTTGCACAAATGTCGCCAGGGTACTGGCTAGCAGACCTATTGAAGAACTCATTTCTTTACTAAAGTTTAAAACGACTTTGATTTCAATTTTAGCACAAATCGGCTTACTGGTCTTCAGCCAGCGATTCCTCGCCGTTATGAGCTGGTGAATTCCCATTCACACTGCCAAGCTGCAAGCGCACATCATCAATTGCCTGATTTAGTTGTGCAATTTTATCTTCCAGACTCAGGCGAGCTCCTTCAATGCGTTCGCTTTCAAGTTGGCGCTTTTTACCTTTGTTACCCTTGATCTCGGAGAATTCAGCCAGTGAATTTTCAGTAGCGCGGCGAACAAGTACAGTGCCTAAAACTGCACCCACTAAGCCGCCAATCGCAGCTCCTGCAATAAACCCCCCTGTAAAACCATCTCGATTGCTCATGCTTTCACCGACCCATGCAATATTTTCTTTACTAAAACTCAGCTCATTTCAATCTCCGATCGGGATTAAAACTGCTTACCTCGCAAGGTTTTTAAGCTATTTTCTTTGAGATTATAACATTTTTTAGCCTCGTTTTAATCCCGCTTTAAGGATTGTAAGTTATAGCAACCACCAAGGTGTTTAGGACATCCTGATGTCCTTCCCCCCTTGATTCTCTTCCCTTCTTCCCTTCTTCCCTTCTTCCCTAGTCCCTAGTCCCTAGCCCCTAGCCCCTAGTTATTAAGTGCCAAAAGTGCGATCGCCAGCATCACCCAGTCCCGGTACAATAAAACCGTGTTCATTCAGATGCTCATCGATCCCTGCTGTATAAATATTCAAATTCGGATACAGCACGCTTAAACGCTGCAAAGCTGGTGCAGCAACCACCACAGAGATAATCCGAATCAAGCTAGGATCGATCCCGCGCTGAGTCAATTCCTCCATTGTCTTGATAATCGTCCCCCCAGTTGCCAACATCGGCTCACTAATTAAAACCCGCGTTTCCGGGTTAAACTCCGGCGGTAACTTATTCAAATAACAACTAACTGCCAGCGTCTCCTCATTCCGCACCATACCGAGATGATAAATCGCAGCTAGGGGAACCACAGTCTGAATTCCTTCCATCAATCCCAACCCCGCCCGCAGAATAGGAATCACAACTAGCGGCGCTTCTGGATTGATAAACGTACCCGGACATTCAGCCAAAGGCGTTTGCACCATTGCATCCACCGTAGGTAGCCAATCTCGAATCGCCTCATAAGTCAACCACCGCCCCAATTCCGTCATGGCCGAGCGAAATAATACCGACGGTGTAGCCACGTCGCGGGCGACAGCTAGCCAGTGCTTGATTAAAGGATGAGGGGGGACGAACACGCGGAGTTGGGGAGGCATCGGTAGAAAATTAGAGAAAATAGGAGTTTGAGAAAGTTTTAGAGGCAAGGTGGAATTTTTCAATTTCCAACACCCAAACTATCATACCCCCGATTCGTAACGCCGCCCTCTGGGGGGCAAAGATACCGCCCAGAGGGTGGCGTTACGTATAGCAACCGCCAAGGCATATAAGTTATTGAAAAAGTTTTCCAATAGAGTTGACATAAATTTGCAACAAGGTTATAGTGATTTTTAGTGTTCTCCTCTCAAAGGATCGGCAGACGGGGGCAGTCGGCAATGGTAGACTGTTCCCGCATTTTTTTTTCACCAGAACTTTCCACATCATAGTAACGCCGCCATTCTGGGGATAAAGATACCGCCAGGATAGCGGCGTTACAGACAATTGCCCTTGGCTTTGCGCGGGGAATTAGTCTAAAATCTAAAATTTAAAATCTAAAATCAAAATGTCCGTTTCCACCCCATCCCAGTCATTTTCTGCTATCCCCCCTCAACAAACCAAGGAGTTTGATGTCATCGTCATCGGTTCAGGCATTGGAGGACTGGTGACAGCCACCCAGCTAGCCGCCAAGGGAGCCCAAGTTCTCGTACTCGAAAGTTACGTTATTCCCGGCGGAAGTGCGGGTTACTTTGACCGGGATGGGTATCGGTTTGATGTCGGGGCATCGATGATTTTTGGGTTTGGGCAAAAGGGTACTACTAACCTGCTCACCCGTGCCCTGCAAGCGGTGAATGTCAGCTTGGAAACTATTCCCGATCCCGTGCAGATTCACTATCACCTGCCTAACGGTTTGGAAATCCAAGTTCACCAAGTATATGAGAAATTCTTGCAAGAACTAATTGATAAATTTCCTCAAGAGCGGGAAGGAATCAGGCAATTTTACGATGAGTGCTGGCAGGTGTTCAACTGCCTCAACGCGATGGAGTTGCTTTCTCTGGAGGAAGTGGGATATCTGATGCGAGTGTTTTTCAAGCATCCCCTTGCTTGTTTGGGGTTGGTGAAGTATT
This sequence comes from Kamptonema formosum PCC 6407, assembly GCF_000332155.1. Lineage (GTDB taxonomy): Bacteria > Cyanobacteriota > Cyanobacteriia > Cyanobacteriales > Microcoleaceae > Kamptonema > Kamptonema formosum. The sequence continues at coordinate 584,227 of NZ_KB235904.1, forward strand.
TACCTCAGAATGTCGGTGACATTGCTCGTCGCTACATTAAAGATCCAAATTTACTCAAATTTATTGACATTGAGTGTTACTGTTGGTCAGTAGTTCCCGCTGAATTAACGCCAATGATTAATGCAGGGATGGTGTTTTCTGACAGGCACTACGGTGGCATTAACTATCCTAAAGGCGGAGTTGGGCAAATTGCTCAAAAATTAGTAGAAGGGTTGGAAAAAGCTGGCGGAACAATTCAGTATAAAGCTAGGGTAGCGCGGATTATTACAGAAAATGGCCGCGCGGTGGGTGTGGAATTAACAACTGGCGAAGTTTATCGGGCAAAACGGATAGTTTCTAATGCTACTCGTTGGGATACTTTTGAGAAGTTATTACCTGCGGAGGCAATGCCTAGTAAAGAGAAGAAATGGCAGCAACGCTATCAGAAATCTCCGAGTTTTTTGAGTTTACATTTGGGTGTTGAAGCTTCTGTATTGCCCAAGGATACGGCGTGTCACCATATTTTATTAGAAAATTGGGATAAAATGGAAGCACCGAAAGGGACGATTTTTGTGTCAATTCCCACATTGCTAGATCCGAGTTTGGCACCGAAAGGATATCATATTGTTCATACTTTTACGCCGAGTTGGATGGAGGAGTGGGAAGGTTTATCGGTGAAGGAGTATGAGGAGAAAAAAGAAGAGGCGGCGGGGAGAGTTATTGAGAGGTTAGAGCAGATTTTTCCGGGTTTAGATGCGGGTTTGGATTATATGGAAGTCGGTACGGCGCGATCGCACCGCCGATTTTTAGGCCGCGAAGATGGGACTTATGGGCCGATTCCACAGCGAAAGTTATTGGGTTTGCTGGGAATGCCTTTTAATCGGACTTCTATTCCTGGGTTATATTGTGTGGGAGATAGTACGTTTCCGGGTCAGGGTTTGAATGCTGTCGCTTTTTCCGGTTTTGCTTGCGCTCATCGAATTGCTGTGGATTTGGGATTTTGAGTGTCAACGCAGATGCCCACAATTAAAGGTTAACGGTTAACTGTTAACGGTTAACTGTTAACCAATTACCTCGTTTGATTGGTTTGGTACAAAGGGTTAAAGCCATCCTACAAATGACTAGGTTTATTTACTTAGCAGTTAGCGATCGCGCGATTTTTATTGAACGCAAAGAAAACCTTATTGGCTACATAACATTGAATGAATTTTTCCGTATCTACCTTTTGATATAAAAAACAATAATGTTTTCCCAAAAAAATCAAAAAAACCATAACTTAACCTTATTGATTGTTCCATATAACAGAATAAAATTATTTTTTATTAAATTTTCACACTTCGTTAACATTTGCAGGGAAAATCTAGATATTCTCCTAATTTAAGACAAACTGGGGTAGTCCTAATCTGCGCGTAAAGCTAGGGATCGGTGGGGCTCCGAACCAGATAACAGGGTGGATTTTTACAAAAAAAACTTTAATTGAGGTCTTTGCGACAAGGTTCTCAAAAAACAGACCAGCTACCTACAAAGGAGGCTGTACCTTTCTTTAATGCTGTAGGCCATAAGCGAACCTAAAGGTAAACTAACCATGCAAAAAAATGATTCTCCCATGTATTTGCCAACCTTAGATCAAGTTATAGATCGCTTCCCCTTGGCAGTTGCACCGAATACACCATTAATAGAAGTGGTTACGCTCATGGGCCAGATTCACAGCAGTTGCCCAGTAGAACAAGATATTCCCTGCGTACCTCTCAATCCCCCAACAACAGAAGTATCCCAATCTCTGGCCGCACCAATTATCGGAGAATCCAGAGCAGGCTGCGTTTTTGTCATCGAAGACTCAAGGCAAGAAATTTCTAAACCTTCAATTTTAAAAGGGATTTTCACTGAGCGGGATCTCGTCCAACTAATTGCTTCGGGTCAGAAATTAAGAGGAACTACTGTTGCCGAGGTTATGAGTATGCCAGTTGTCACCCTCACAGAATGTAAGGATCAGGATGTTTTCACTGCCTTAATCTTGCTGCGCCAACATCAAATTCGTCACTTGCCTATATTAAATACTAAAGGTCAACTCGTAGGAGTTGTTACGCCAGAAAGTATTCGGAAAGCGATGCTACAACCAGCAAATATTCTGAAGATGCGAAGTGTTGATGAAGTGATGGCACTGGATGTGATCCAAGCTCCTCCTACTGCTTCAGTGTTGAGTTTAGCGCAGTTGATGGCCGAACACCGCGTGAGCTGTATTGTAATTGCCAAAGAGGTAGAACAGGAAAGTGAGGAACAATCTGCGGAATTTCCTCCCAATTCCAAAGGAAATATCTACCCTTTTCCAGCCAAAACTCACCCCCCCATTCCGATTGGAATGGTAACAGAGCGAGACATCGTACAGTTTCAGGCCCTAGAGTTAGATTTGTCTCAGGTAGAGGCTCAAACGGTGATGAGTACGCCGCTATTTTCTCTCAAGCCAGAAGATTCGCTGTGGGTGGCTCATCAAGAAATGCAGCAGCGTTATGTACGGCGATTAGTAGTAGCAGGAGATCGAGGAGAATTGTTAGGAATTCTGACTCAAACTAATTTGCTGCGCGTCCTTGACCCTATGGAAATGTCAGGGATTATTGATGCTTTGCATTTGGCAGTAGAACAACGGACTAGCGAACTAAAAAGTGCGATCGCTTCCTTAAGTTTGGCTAACACGCAGCTAGAAAGCGAAATGGCCACCCGCGAACGGGCCGAACAGCGCCTCCGCCTCCTAGAATCTTGCGTAGTCAGTGCTAATGACGCGATTGTAATTATGGATGGAGGATTTTTAGATGCCTCAGATCCCACGATAGTTTATGTCAATGAAGCTTTTACTCAGATGACGGGTTATCGCCCTGAAGAAATTGTAGGTAAAACGCCTAATTGTTTACGAGGCCCAGCTAGCGATCTTGCCCAGATCGCGAAAATTCGTAGAGCGTTTTTGCGGCGAGAACCATTGCGAATTGAATTGATCAATTATCGCAAAGATGGTTCGATTTATTGGGTAGAGCTTAATAGTGTACCTGTAAATAATGAACAGGGAGTTTTAACTCATTGGGTATCTGTACAGCGAGATGTTACCGATCGCAAACAGATGGAACAGGCACTTTTCGAGGAAAAAGAACTGGCTCAGGTGACGTTGCAATCGATTGGCGATGGTGTAATTACCACTGATGCTGGAGGTCGGATTTATTCTCTTAACCCAGTAGCTGAAAAACTTACAGGTTGGTCAACTACTGAGGCCAAAGGTTTGCTGCTAGCTAAGGTGCTGAGGATTGTGAATGAAATCACTCGCGCACCGATGGAAAATATTACTCAGACAGCATTGCTTGAGGATCGGATTGTTGACCAGACAAATAATGGGATTTTGGTTGCTATATCTGGCCGCGAGTTTGCGATCGATCATTCCGTTGCCCCGATTCATACTAGCGATGGTCGCATTATTGGGGCAGTAGTCGTTTTTCGAGATGTTACTCAGGTTCGCACTCAGGCCCGGCAATTATCTTGGCAGGCAACTCATGATGCTTTGACTGGTTTAGTCAATCGCCGTGAATTTGAGTATCAGTTAGAACAGGCTATTTTGGGAGCGCAAAATCTGAAGGAAGAGCATATTTTGCTCTATTTGGATCTCGATCGCTTTAAAATTGTTAATGATACTTGCGGTCATATTGCTGGTGATGAATTGCTGCGGCAAGTGAGCGATTTGTTTAAAAGTAAGATTCGGAAAACTGATATTCTGGCTCGCCTGGGAGGGGATGAATTTGCTGTACTACTTTATCATTGCCCTCCAGAAAAAGGATTGGATGCTGCCGAGTCTTTGTTACGATCTATTCAGAGTTTTCGGTTTACCTGGCAAGGCAAAACTTTTTCTATTGGTGTCAGTATTGGTATCGCGGCCATTAATGTAGATGCAACCTCTAGTTCCTGTATTTTGAGTGCAGCGGATGTTGCTTGCTATGCGGCTAAAGATAAAGGCCGCAACCGCGTGCAGGTTTACCAAATTGGCGATCGCGAATTGGCAAAGCAGCGGGGGGAAACTCAGTGGGCTGTGCGAATTAACCAAGCTTTGGAAGAGAATTGGTTTAGCCTTTATTGTCAGCCAATTGTGCCTTTGATTAATGTCAAAGGTAGTCCAGAACATTGTGAAATTCTCCTCCGCCTCCGAGATGAGAAAGGTCAGATGGTCTCACCTATGGCGTTTATTCCTGCGGCTGAACGCTATAATTTGATGCACTCGATTGACCGTTGGGTAATCCGTACTTTGTTTGGTTATTTGCAAGATGCTCCTAGTTTTGTGTTCCCCAAACAAGAAAATTCAAAATCCAATCTGCCTTTTTCTACTCTTGGTAAGGCGCGTCGTCAAAATGTTAATTCCCTGTATGCTGTGAATTTGTCGGGGGCTAGTATTAATGACGATCAGTTTATTGATTTCTTGCACGAGCAGTTTACTACCTATAGGATACCACCGGAGGCGATTTGTTGGGAAATTACCGAAACTCTAGCTATTGCCAATCTCAGTAAAGCGGCAAATTTTATTAGAAAACTTAAGGATTTGGGCTGTTGTTTTGCTCTAGATGATTTTGGCAGTGGGATGTCTTCTTTTGCTTATCTGAAAAGTTTGCCTGTTGATTTTGTGAAGATCGATGGCAATTTTGTGAAAAATATTGTAGATAATCCGATTGATTTAGCAATGGTGGAGGCGATTAATCGCATTGGTCATGTCATGGGAATCCAAACTATTGCTGAATATGTGGAAAATGAAGCTGTGATGGAAAAACTTAAAGAACTTGGGGTAGATTATGCCCAGGGGTATTATTTGGGAAAACCTCAGCCTTTTCATTTAATAGTTGCTGATAGTGAGGAGGAAGTTTTGGGGGAGTTTCCGGCAAAATCTCTAACTTTTGAAGGGAAGCTGGCTTGTTAAGTAGAAGGAAGAAGGAAGAAAAATTTAGTTATCTAGGAGAGTCTGATGGCTATTCTCTATAATTTACTGGCATTAATTTACTCGCACCATTCAGATTAACTCGTTTTATGCTACAATTCGATTGCCAATTAGAAACCATTTATGCTAAAGATCGCCGGGAATGGCGAGCATGGTTGGAGAAAAACTGTAACACTTCTAGAGGTGTGTGGCTGATCTACTACAAAGTCAAAAGTAATTTACCAAGTATTAAATATACTGAAGCGGTAAAAGAAGCCTTATGCTTTGGCTGGATTGATAGTAAGGTCAAATCATTAGATGAAGAACGCTATATGCAGATATTTACTCCGCGCCAGCCTAAAAGTGTCTGGTCAAAATTAAACAAGCAATATATTGAAGAACTGCTCGCACAGGATTTGATGACTGAGGCCGGTATTAAAAAGATTGAAGTGGCAAAACAAGATGGATCGTGGACTTTGTTAGATGCAATTGAAGCATTAATAATTCCCCAGGATTTAATGCAGGCATTAGAAGCAAATGAAGCTGCAAACAGATATTTTCAGGCATTTAGTAATTCCAATAAAAAGAGTATCTTGTTTTGGATTGACAGTGCTAAACGTCCAGAGACAAGGTTGAAAAGAATTGAGCAAACTATAAATTTAGCAGCAGATAACAAAAATCCATTAACACGATAGGTGAAAGGCTATGTTGAGTTTTGATATTGCTAGTTAAGCTTTTTCTCTTAAAGGATTGGTCGCTCTTGAAAAGACTTATCGCGTTTTAAGAAGACTAAACACTTGTACTGATTAACGATTGGTTTAGTCATCGATATTGAAACTTTCACCATTACTGCGAGTAAGGGTTTTACCCTCAAACTCGTTATCGTCGTCATATTTTCCGCTAACTGTAATTTTTTCACCTACAGTCAGGTTGACGCGACCGAGAAGATCCGAGTCTCCTTCAACTACAATTTGTCCGTTGGGGGTGTTCAAAATAAATTTATCATCATCGATGACTTTGACGACTTCACCGGAAATTTGAGTAATACTCGTGCGCTGACTTAAATTAGCATTGGTCTGAGCTAAAACTACTTCAGGAATAGTAAATGTCGCGATAGCAGCGATCGCAAAACTAAGCAAGGATTTAAACTTCATTATTTGAAACTCCCGATGAATTGATGTATGAGTGTTTAATATTTAGCTATGACAAGCCAAGCTTAACATAAATATAAAAAATGATTTTTAGAGTAGTCAAAATCTATCAAAAGATAGGTATATGAGATCGCTTTGTGTTTTGATGTTAAAATTATAGCTGATAGCGGCTATTTGCTACACTATAGTCTAGCTTTTCTCCCACATCCACCCATGACAACATCTCAATTTTATATAGTCAAACAACCCCCAGGCCATTGCGAAATTATCCCCAGCGAACAAGTAGAAAAAAAAGAAAACCCCACCCTCATAGAAAAGTGGGGCCCCTATAATTCACAACAAGAAGCGATCGCACGTCGTATCGGTTTAATTCGAGCGGGAAAATGCCAACCTCAATAACAGCTAAAGTATTAAGACTTACACCTGGGGTTTCAGAAACCGGGTTTTTAACCAAAATACTTCTTTACAAGCCGTAGATTCGCTAAAAAACCCGGTTTCTTTGCTCGATCGCGTAATTCCTGTTTTACTTTTTACTCTTTGATTTAGCTTTCGTTTCCGCCTGATGATTGCTTCCTTGTTTCGCGACAATCTCCTGAGTCAAAACATCCAAAGCCTTGGTATATTGCGGATCTGCTAGCGTCGCAATCTTATTACGATCGCTCCTCAATTCTTGCTTTTGGGCCTCCGTCAGCTCAACCTTAAAATCTGGTTCAATCCCCGCATGATTAATATCCGTGCCATTGGGTGTAAAATACTTCGCGATCGTTACCGCCATCCCCGAACCATTGCCCACACCCCTTACTGACTGCACCAAACCCTTACCAAAAGTCTTGGTTCCCACCAAAACGGCTCGCTTATTATCCTGTAAAGCACCCGATAAAATCTCACTAGCACTCGCAGAACCGCCATCCACCAAAACTACCAATGGTTTATCTGTCATCGCTCGTTGATTCGCCGTTTGGCGATCGGCTTCACCTAAGCGATCGACTGTGGAAACAATAGTACCTTCTTTAAGCCACATCCGCGCAATTTCAATACTTCCATAGAGCAAACCCCCTGGATTCGATCGCAGATCTAAGATATAGCCCGTTACTTTCTTTTGTTCCAAAGACTTGATCGCATCTCGCATTTCCGATGCCGCATTGGCGCTAAACTGATTCAAGCGGATATATCCTATATCTCCCGCTGAACTTTTGTTAACAGAAGAACGTACAGGATGAATTTCAATTTTAGCCCGCTTTAGCTTAAAATCTATTTCCTTATTTCCTCGTAAAATTGTCAGCGTCACTTGGCTATTAATCGGGCCGCGAATCAGGTTTACCGCCTGAGTCGTATCCATTCCCTCCGTACTTTTCCCATCAATTTTGGTAATAATATCTTTCGCCAAAATCCCAGCTTGAAAAGCAGGAGTATCCTCTATCGGCGAAATTACCACCAACTTTTTCGTTTCCTCATCTTGAGTTAGCTGAATACCAACGCCAGTCAATTCCCCAGAAGTATCAATCTGCATATTCCTGAACTCTTCCGGGTCCATGAACCGCGTATAAGGGTCATCCAGCTTCTTCAGCATTTCCCGGATAGCCTTGTATGCTTCCTCGTCATTGGTATAAGTACGGTTAAGATAATCATTCCGCACTGCTTTCCAGTCAATCTGGTTGAAAGTACCATCTACATAACTTTTGTCAATTATCTGCCAAACTTCATCGACCAGTTCCTTGGGGCTCTGGCGAAAGGATGCTTGACTTTGGGAAAGATGAATACCTGCCCCAGTTACTGTGACAGCAGTCAGCATAACCGCTGTCGCACTTAGAATAAGCCCACGTTTTGTTATTACCATCTGTCTGCTGTGCTGGAGGAAAAGGTTGTGAAATAGTTAAGCTCAATGTAACACACGCAACGGTCAGGAATTAAAAATTAACAATTAAAATAGGACTATTAAGTATCGCTAAGGTAAGGTCGCCGTCTCAGTGGTAAAGTCAGTGCGGAGACGGCGGTGCTAACCAATTGCTGAAGGTAAATGTAAAGATGTACAGCGACAAGGGAGGCTAGCTCTAGAGTTTAGTACAAAGTATAACCTATTTTAGAGTAACTTAACTGGCTTTATTGAGGCGTAAAGCAGTTTTGTCATTACCTTTTCATAATTTGATTCATAATTTGAGGGAGTTAAGGTGGCGAAAAGTCAGATTTGAAGAGATTAATATTGCTATTGCTGCTAAATAGCAAAGAAATTATCATAATAGAGCTAAATAAACTGGGTTTTGATCGACTAATCTTTGAAGATGTTTTAAAAGTATAACAGACTTACGCAACCAACCAAAGAAACCGGGTTTTTTGACGAAAATACTTCGCCCTTATCCACAGATTCTCTCAAAAACCCGGTTTCTGGGACGATCTGCGTAAGTCTGTTATAAGCGAGTCAAAAAATTACTCACAAGGTGCTGGTTTCTTCAAATCTCAGCATCAGCCTTGTGAGTTTTTTCCCACCCTACCCTACTTTTAAAACCTCCTCTAAGACTCACGTCCTGATGACCATTTATCGCGCCATTTAACCGTGCCTTCGTGAGCTAAAACCCAGCGGCGGCAAACCAGATTTTCTCGCAGCGGTGACTGTCCCTCCCGCAATAAAACGTACTTGTAAGCAATCAGCTTGCCCGCACTTTCATTAAAAGGAATTTCCCCAAACCAAGTATTAGTATTAATGTATTCCAGTGGGTAAGCATTACTAATATCCCAGTTGCCCAATTCGGGACAATCTCCGATTACCACAATCCTCTCACCCGGCTGAGTTTGAACGCTATTGAGCTGCGCCCGTACAATTACTTGCCCCTTAACTCGCTCCCCGACATGACTGAAGATAATTACTTCGCGCGAATCGAGCTCTAAATTATGCAACATCCTGTCTTTAACTTCAAACTTGCGGCGTGATAAAACCTCTGTATGTTCTCCGTCTGGTAACTCAGTATCAACCGATTCAATTGTTACAGGAGTACCCCGATTCATGGCTACAAATACCACTGAATCCCGATATCGCCGCACATAACAATAAACATCAGGAGTCAAATACTTTTGCCAGTGGCTACCCAGTGAAATAGCAGGATTTAGCCGCCGCAAACCAGAGAGCAATCGCAGATCTCGGTAAATTGGCGTGTCGGTTTCCCAACTTTCCATCATCGGGCGATTATAGGGGTCATTGCCGCCATCTGTATCATCGTGGAGGTACTGTTCAGTACCATAATAAATGCAGGGAATACCGCGAGTTGTCATAATTAAATCAATCGCCAGCCGTAGCATTTCTGGGTCAGAATTTAATGATTGAAACCGGGGCATATCGTGATTGTCAATAAATGTAATCAACTCCGTTGCCCCGTAATAGCGATGATCCAGGTTCAGAACATCCTGAATTAAATTAAATCCTCCTTCCGCACCCTGCGCCAAAGCTCCTCGAATTGCCACGCATAAGCCAAAGTCCAAAATTGTCATTCCAGACTCATTGGCAAATTCAACTGACTTGTCGCTTCTGGGATCGCTATAAATCCACTCTCCAAAGATGAAAACATCGGGCCGATGAGTTAAAATATCAGCGTTAAATTCTTGCCAAAACCAGATTGGCATATGCTTAACTGTATCCACTCGTAAAGCATCAACACCTCGGTCTAACCATTGTTTAATCGCTGATTTGATGTAGTTTCGGTACTCGATATTGTTTTCATTGAAAGTAGCTAAACCACTAAGTTCGCAGTTTTGCACCTGCCATTCATCTTCCCAGTTTTGAACTTCGCCGTAGTGGTGATACCAGTTATTTTTGTCGTCGTTGAAATCAGCTATTTTCACTCCATCGTCGTAGAGTTCGCCCTTTTTACCGCTAAAATCTGGGTTGCTATGATTGCAGACAATATCCAGAATAAGTTTCATATTCCGTTTGTGAAGTTCATCAATTAAACGGTCAAAAGTTGTATTTCTTGTTTCTTGGGTCGCGTTAAGAGAAGGATTTTCATCTTTGGCGATAAAACGAGGATTGAGCCGTTTAAAATCTTTGATCCAGTAACCGTGAATAGCAGCTTGTTCGATAAATAAAGCTTCAACTTGCTCGAACAAAGGAGTCAGCCAAAGCGCTGTCACTCCCAGGTTTTTTAAGTAGTCAAGTTTATCAATAACTCCTTGTAAGTCACCACCCCAATATTTTCCCCAGTCTTTTCCTTCTGGATCGTAAAGTTCCGGGTTTGGCCCTTCGCTATTTTCTGCGTCGCCATCGAAGAAGCGGTCAACTACGATGAAATAAATGGTTTCTTGGCGAAATTCTATATCTCTGGTATATAGAAATTCTAAGTCAATCTCGCTTTCCTGTTTAACTTCTTCTACGAGAGCTTCAACTTCTGCTTGGGGATTATTTACGTGATATTGTTCTGAAGTTTGAGTGGGAGTAACGGGTGTCATAAGATTAGCTTTCAGATATAGTTTAATAGCAAAATTTGCTTAACAGTGAGCAAGGCTATATTTGCTCACTGTTAAGACTGCCTTTTACAGCATCATACGGAATGTTTTTGTGCGTGCAATCTTCCTTTAGACTGAGGGCGGACTCATGGTTGAGGAGAAATGTCACAGCCGTCGATACTGTTATTAGTTCCGTGACGTAGCGCCGCCATCTTGGGGGTGACTTGACCCTCCAAGATGGCAACCGGACTGTGATTTTACCTAAGTCCTGATGTAATTAATTTCGTGCGACTACTTAAAGCGTTATTACTGCTAACTCACTACCGCCAACTCAGAAGTAACCGCAGGGTGTTCTACCCGAAAGACATTCGCGCTGAGGTTAGCAACAATTTGTTTTCCCTGCTGCGTCAGTTCCAAATACGCGATCGCATCCTTAATATACCCATAAACCACATTCCAGTAAAATTGAGGATATGCCTGCAACATATCCCCCGGATGCTCATAGCCCAAAATCTGATTCATGCCTGACTCCTCAAACTCATAAAATAGCGCACCAATCTTTTGCAAATATCGCGGATCGCTAAACTGACCAATAAAATCAGCCGCCCGAACCAAACCAGGATAATTAATCGTATCCTGCCGATCTTCCCCCGCAGGCACCGGAAAACGAGTTTGCTCAATATTGCGCTTAATCATCTCAGTATCGATCAGTTTGTGACCGCCAAAACGCTCATCAATAAACTGTTTCCCTCGGTCAACTCGATAAGGCGCGAGGCTAGCATCCGTCGCCCCAAACGGCAAAGAAACCTTAGTCTCCCCTATACCAGCCGCATATACTCCCAACTCGCATCGATCTTGGCGGCAGACACCTTTAACATACCCAATATCATGACAAAGCAGAGATATGTGAAAATGCAGCCAATCTTCGCAAGAAACACCACCTTCACGGATGTGTTTGCCACGCAAAATTTCCTGTCCCACCAACGTCACTAAAATAGTATGTTCGATATTGTGGTAAAGCGCATCACTATTAGCAATATTTTCCAAAGCCATACTGCCCGCCCAGCCAATAATATCTGCGTAGTCGGACTTATACCCTCCGTAAGTATGGTGATAGCCATCAGTCAGCCGTTTCACGAAATCATCAATTAGCAGCTCAGTTACATTAAACATCTTCAGTTCCTTTACCCAAACTGAGTCTTGAATTTACCGTTGGACTTTTTTACCTGCTACTACCGTTTGATGTTGATTTTGACCAACCTACCTATCTGGATTCAATAGGTCTGTACAGACTTGTCCACCAATATGAGTTATTATTGCTCAAATTACGGAAATAAACATCCGGGATACAACCCCACTTTCAGGAAAGTTTAACATCCATTTACCATACTCTGACCATCTATCCAACAAGTTCGCGATCGCCCCTGCGATTAGCAGTAAGGCGTAACATCTTCCCCGCATACATCTGCCAAAAACGACAGCGCCCGGAAACGCAACCATACCAATTCGTCATAAACCGGATTGAGTTTGCAAAGAGGTGGTATGTGGAAAAGCTGATGACCCCATAGGTAAATGTCTCTCTCAAAGGGACATTGAGCTGGAATGAACTCGCACAGTCGTCGAGCCATTTGGGGGTCACGCACCTCAATCCCATCCAGCCATTGACGCAACGGGTGCAGGAGTTTATCTTTAAGACTTGGGTGCAAGCGATCGCTTTCTGAGAAAATAGTTGTAGTAATTTCCATGACTAACTTTAGAAATTGTTCTCAATCAAGGCTATTTCAACCTGTCTCAATCATCAGCTAAATTCACCGTTGTCTCTGTGATGCAAATAAGTCCTCTCTGTGACTTTCACAGTAGTGGGAGGTGAGGTAAATCAGCTATTTTTGTGATTTTAAACAGGTTAAGAGTGTGAGGCAGATCGCGGAAGGTGCAGGATTGGAGAGCTTTAAGCTTTGACTTTTGAGATTGCTTCGTTCCTCACAATGTGCTTTACCCTACGGGTAGGCTAAGCCAAAACTGTACATGACTTTTGAACTTGGATTTTAAAGACATACTCAAAAGCTTTCTCCTTCTACTAATCGGGGCTTCTATAATATTTCATAGCTCATAAATTATAACTACCTTAGCATAAGCTTTATTTCCACTTAGCTAAGAATTGCAATTTAAGTAAATCCACCTAATTAAACATAAGATCGGGATGGCTAAAAAGCGTACTGTATAAACATTCTTCCTTCTCTCCTAGATAACTAAAATTTTCTTCCTTCTTCCTTCTTCCTTCTTCCTTCTTCCTTCTACTTATTACTCTGTCAACTTACCGCTCTCGGTTTCAGATGATGGCTAACCAACAACATCAATACGCCGATTTTTCTCAACAATACAATCCGGCAAATACTATTTTAGATAAACTCCCTGTCGAAGTCAAAAAATGGGCTGAAAGTTTGCCTTGGAACCAGCGGCGTTATGTTTTGTCCTTGTCTTATATACTTTGTGCATCTTCTCCTCAGATGCAAGCAGAGTTTTTGGATGATTACACAGCAGATGGCTTAGTTTCAAAAATGCTAGAAGATGTCGATACTCTCAGCAGAGTCAAGCAACATCTCATCGGTTTTCGCATTCAAACTGAACTGAATGAATCTGTACTTAGAGGCTATATTCGACAATTTTATATCCATTCCGCTCAAGATACACACCGACAACCAGATCAATACTTAGAATCAGCATTACGCTTAGTTTTGAGTACAGAAGAGCGCAATAATGTTTTCTCTTATATTTTAGGAATTGAGTTCATTAAAATTATGTTTAAAATGAGCTGGTTGCAGCAGGAAAGGTTGGCAAGGCTACAGAAAAACCAGGAAATTTTTATTAATAGTTACATCAAGCCGATTCAATACGCCCATAAACTCAACGCTCTAGTTGTACCTAAAGATGAAAAAATATTTTTTGCCCGCCGTACTTACTATATCAAAGTTCCTGAGATTAGCTATAAAAAGTTGATCGAGTTAGTCATGGCAACTTTTACTACAGATAAAGTTTGCAATTGTGGATTTGCTATTATGCGTCATATAAATTCTTTCCGCTTTGATTACGAATATATTTTTAATTCTGCACCCGACGATATCTTTCCCCCAGAATTTGAATCTATCCCTAATTAAATTAGAAGAAGGGACTAGGGGCTAGGGGCTAGGGACTAGGGGAAGAAGGGGCTAGGGGCTAGGGGCTAGGGACTAGGGAAAGAGGGGGAGAGGGGGAGCGGGGGAGCGGGGGAGATGGGGGATATGGGCAATTAGCAATTAGCCATTAGCCATTAGCAATTAGCAATTAGCCATTAGCAATTAGCAATTAGCAATTAGCCATTAGCCATTACCAATTACCAATTACCAATTACCAATTCATCCTTCCTACGACTCCCCTTTCATTTCCTCAATTTCAAACCAACTAACTATCACTCCCGCCAACGGAATCGCTAAGAAAATCCCCAACAATCCGGCGGCTCTTGCACCTACTAACAATGCAAAAAATACTACCACCGGATTCAGATTAAGTGAATTTTTCATAATCCGAGGATGAATAATATTATCCTGAATCTGTTGCAAAATAATGCAGGCAATTAACACCTTAAATGCTAGCCAATAATTTTGAGCTAAGACAATAAAAAATACCAAGGCAATTCCTAATGTAGCTCCGATACCCGGTATCAAATCAAACGCGCCTAATATCACTGCCAAAATCAATGCAAATCTCACATTTAAGATTAATAAAACTATAAAACTAGCCGTGACTAAAAACAACATTAAAATAATTTGAGCCTGAAAAAAACCTAAAAAATTACGCTCAATAGTCCGAGCGAAGCGCCTGTGCAAGTGCTTTGGAAGAAAATTAAGCATAAGCTGCCAAAGCCGTTCGCCATCTAATAACATGAAAAATGAAACAGCCGTAATAAAAATAAAAGTTATTACATTAGTAAAAACAGTTTGTAATAGAGTGATGCTGGAAACTATTCCCCCTAAAGCTTGGGTTCGCAATTGTTCTTCAATCACCCGCAAATTTACCTGAAGATTCCTTTCTCTTAAAAAACCTTCTAAACGATCTGAAAGAGGTGCAAGAGCATTGACAAACTCAGTAATGCTATCAATTAATTGCTGCCCTTGAGATAAAAGCGTTACCCCCACTGTCACACTTAAACTTACAACTATTATAATACTCAATAAGAAAACTAAAGTGACAGCGGAACCGTGAGGTAAAAACCGCTTGAGCGATCGCACAGGATAGCTAAGCAAGAAAGCCACAAGCGAAGCGATCGTGAAAACTACAATCACCGTTTCAAAGTAAGCTAAAAGCGTTAGGAAAGCCCAACCTGAAGCAAATAAAAGCAAAAATCGAACTAATGTAGAATTATTTAGTCGGTTCCAGAAATCGGGGATAGAAGATTGACTCATGCTTTACAGCCAAAGGAAGAAATAAGAAGGAAGGCTTTAGTTATCTAGGAGAGAAGGGAAATACAATTCCCATCCATAGCTTGAGCAATTAAGAACGTCCTACTAGCCTTGGTGGTTGCTTGATGATACTTGCTGGCATCATCCCACTGGCGACATTTTCTATTAACTATATTTAGAATTGCATGATTAATATCTTCTTGGCTATCCCTCTCAAGGTAGGTACTCAATAGGCTGCCATCCTCAGCGCCAATGAAAACCTCTAACTAATCAAGAGAAAGTATCTCCTCTGAAAGAAGTCACGATAGAATCAATTTCTAGGATAATAAAAAACAGGACTCAACCTAGCTGAGGAAAAAACGTGCTGCTATCAAAAGGCTTTGAAGTAGAAATGTACACTGGCACCCCCCAGGGCGATATTGTTGGTCTCTCCGACAAGATTGTGTCAGACTTAGACGGATTTGTGCGGGAGCCAGATAGCCGCAATGTGGAATATACTACTGCGCCCTTGTGTAGTTACGATCGCCTCCTGTGCGCCCTAGTTAAACCGCGTCGGCAACTGCGTGCTTATTTAAAACAGTTGGGCGACTATACCATACTTCCAGGGAGTACCTTATCCTTGGGCGGAAGCGATCGCTTTTTCCGCTCCGATCCCAACAACCCCTACCACACCTACATCGAGCAAACCTACGGTACCAAAGTCGTAACCGCCAGCATTCACATTAACATCGGCATAGCTCAACCAGAACTGCTGATGCAAGCGATTCGTCTGATCAGGGTCGAAGCCCCTCTGTACCTCGCCCTCAGTGCTTCTTCCCCCTTCTTGGATGGTGCCGTTACGGGGTATCACTCCACCCGCTGGGGTCTGTTCCCCAAAACTCCAGCCATTGTCCCCCTGTTTGAAAGCCACCGCCATTTTATCAACTGGACTGAGGAGCAACTCGTGGCTGGTACTATGCAAAACGTGAGACACCTGTGGTCGTCAGTAAGACCTAATGGGGATCGCCGGCCCTACAATCTCAATCGCGCAGAAATGAGAATTTGCGACCTCGTTACCAACCCCATTTCCCTGCTAGCGATCGCAGCTTTACTAGAAGCTCGTCTTTGGCAAATGCTCGCCGATCCCAGCTTAGATCCCCTGGAAATCAGCACCCTACCCGCCACCACCCGCAATCAAGACTTAATCGCTCTGACAGAGGCTAACGAAGCCGCCGCCTCCAAGCTGAGTTTGGATGCGACACTTAGACATTGGCAAGATGGTAGAAAAATTCTGGCTAGAGATTGGATTGAAGAAATTTACCAGCAAGTTTGGCCAATAGCAAAACAACGCGGCTTTAGTTGCTTCCTCTCGCCCTTGAAAAAAATTCTTCGGGAAGGTAATGAGGCTCAACAATGGTTGAAAATGTATCATACTTGTCTTGACAGCAGGAGCGTAATTATTGAAGGAATTCAATCAATGCGAGAACAGGAAAGAGAGCTTGAAGACAAGTTATGCCAGCAATTGGTCGCTTGAACTACTTTTTTGCAAACGATCAGAATATTTAATCGGTAGAGTAATTAATGGTATATAATAAAAAGCTATATATTACCTCTATCTTTAAGTAGACTTTCACGGTCAGCACTAAATATTTTTCCCTCTTCCTTTCAACTATATAGCAACCGCCTTGGCGGTTAGGAAGTTGTGAGTTCCTGCCATCATAGATTCTATTCCCTTCTTCCCTGAGCATCGTAGCCCCTAGCTATTCCCCTTTTCCCTAGCCCCTAGCCCCTTCTTCCCTAGCCCCTTCTTCCCGAACTATGCCGTCTGTTGTTTTGATTTCTCCGCAAATTCCGCCAAATACGGGCAATATTGCCCGTACTTGCGCTGCAACCCGTACAGAATTACATTTAGTTGGGCCTTTAGGCTTTGAAATTAGCGATCGCTATCTCAAACGAGCTGGTCTAGATTACTGGCCCTACGTTAACCTGCACAGCCACGATAACCTAGAAGCTTTTAAAGCTTGCCACCAACAACGCGGAGGTCGCTGGATTGGCTTCAGCACTAAAGGACAATGCAGTTATACGCGATTTGAATTTCAAAACAATGACTGGCTGCTGTTTGGGGCAGAAACCACCGGTCTGCCCCCAGAGATTCTCGAAGCCTGCACCAATGTTCGCATTCCCATGAGCGAGCCAGGAGTACGTAGCTTAAATCTTTCCGTCAGCGTTGCAGTAGGTTTATTTGAAGCGCAGCGGCAATTGGGCTATCTAGCATAAATATCGCTACATCCTTACATACACACATAAGAATAAAAATACCCATCAACCCATAAAATGCTGAGATTAAGATAAGAAAATCATATATTACCCTGACTTTATTAGCTTACTTGATTGATAGATTTTTATCATCCTATAGCAGGGAATACTGAGGGCAGATAAATGACTCAAAAGATTGGTACATAAGAAGAACAGACTTTTTTTAGTCTTTTTGACTGAGATTTACTCAATAATCTATCCGCTGCTTTATCCCGTATATTTACGGTTGTGGTTTTCCTGAAAACCAGCGTAGATTTGGGTGGTGATAATGACACGAAAAGCCTTATGACAACAGGGCATGCAGACTTAAGGCTAACAGCTATTACACAACAAGGCTTTGTCAGTGTCGCTTCAGCACTTGTTACCTGCGGCTTAAACTTTTTTACCGTCTAAGCTTGTCTAAATTAAAAAAGCAGGGTAATCTTGCCTAAGCATGATTACTGTCAATGATTAGGATCTCTTTTAACCGTGATTTGAATCATTGATAGCTCATCCCCTTGAGTGTTTCCAAGGATAGTTAAGCGCTTCTCGATAGGAGGTCGTTTTTTTGAAACGAACAAATCCCGATAAAATAAACTTTGTTGATGCCCGTGAAATCAACATCGACGGCACTGCCGAATCATCCAAGCAGGCAAATGCCGGTACTGGTAGAGTTCGTTCTGCCGCAATGATTGGACTAGCAATTTCAGTAGGTGCTTCCAGCCTCCTGCTGCCTACAGGAGGTGACGCAGCCACAGCGGCCGACTCCGTAGCAGGGGAAGCCACCACCGAAATGCAGCCCACACCCCTGGCAATACAGCCCAACGCTCTCAATGTTGAGGATGAAGCCGCTCATCCTGCACTCTTGAACTCAGGGGTGGTGAAGGTGAAAAAGGGGCAAACCCTTTGGGAATTGTCTCAGGACTACGAAGTTGATGCAAATACTCTGGCAAGAACTAATGGCATTAAGTCAGATAGCTTACTGCAAGTAGGACAACAGCTAAAAATTCCATCCCTGAACGTCATCTCCTCAGATGCGAAAACAGGCAACACCGTTGCTACGCTGCCCTCTCAAACCCGCTATGTCGATACCGAACAAGAGTTCAAATCAAATCAGACAGAGCAGTTAGGACAGCAATCAACAGAAGCGATCTCGCCTGCCCGCTCGGCAGAAATTAATGAGCTCAACCAGCCAACCAGAGAAGTTGAAATTAACCACTGGAATAAGCAGGAAAACCACTCGGCGACAAGTTATCAAACTCAGTTGAAATCTGAAGAACCTGGCAATTTATCCGAATCTGGACGGGAAAGCACTGATGGGCTAACTGAGGTGACTGGGACTCCAGAAACTACACAGGAGAGTGCAACAGCACCCCAGACTTTGCCCGCAGTCCCTACGGATAAATTTGACGCTTTTAGCTTTAGTTCTCAGACAGCGTTCCCACCAGCCCCGGCTATTGAGTCGGCTGAGTCCCTAGTTGCACCTAACGCTACTGGGACAGTTGTGATTGAGCCTGACGGGACGGCTCTAGCACCATCATCGGTAATTTACCGAGTGCAGAAGGGGGATACCCTCGACGCGATCGCCCAAAATTATGGCATATCCGTCGTAGACCTGATTTCAGCTAACAATATTAGCGATCCGCACTACCTCAAACTCAATCAAGCCTTAAGAATTCCCCAAATCCAGTCGCACAGCTATGGGGAGCAGGCAACAGTCATATCAGGCTCTAATTCCACTAACGCCCAGCCCGTTGCAGAAACTCCCATTCCTTTAATGCGGGCTGAGTCTTCTGCCGCCCCTAGTTCTGGCGTTGCAGCATCCGTCCCAACTGTATCGGTAATCTCTTCGCTAACCAACGCTGAGGGTGCATCCTCCGTTTCTGTACCGACAGTGGCAAAAATTAATAGTATTCCGCTCACAGCATTTTCGACCCCAGGTGTTAGCGACCAAGGCAATAGCACTCTCAATGCTCAGCCAAAATTTACAGGTACACTCCGGCAAATCTCCGTTCCCGCTAACTCTCAAGGCGCGGTCGAAAAATCATTTGCGCCCACAACTGAACTGACTTCCCCCGCTAGGGAGTTAGCTGTTGAGAACACAACCCCAACTCTGCCCTCCTCAGTGCCCGTTCAGCAAGCTGGCAATGAGATGGTAACGGTCGATTTGCAAACTTCCACAGCCGCAAATTCGCCCAACCCTTACGCCGATCGCTTGAGATCGGAAATCACCAGGCTCCGAGAGGAGTATCGGGCAGATAGAAACAATCAGCAGGAAGTAAAAACAATATCAACCACAGCTTTTGTTGGCAATACGCAGTTACCAACTGCGGAGGCTAACCACTCAAATAGTATTGAACCTATCAATCCAGAGTTCAATCCTCAGCGCTACGCTCAAGCAGTACAGAACGAAATTAGCACGCCCCAGTCTCGACAGTGGGCCCAGCAGTTGCAGCGACAGCAGCAACAAGAGCGAGCCAATTCACAGCAGCGTGCAGTCGGAGTCGCCCCGGTACAGCCCTCTGCTACCTCTGGGCAGCCCCTCGTTGCCACAGCTCCTCTAGGTGCTGATGCTTACGACCCTCTGAGCAATCCTTCCTTGGGACGGATGGTTTCTCCTGAGTTACCTCCTCTTCCCGGAGCCGATACCTATCTACCGGCAGGCTCTATGCCCTCTAAGGGCTTTATTTGGCCGGCTAAGGGAGTTCTTTCCTCTGGCTATGGCTGGCGCTGGGGACGGATGCACAAGGGCATTGACATCGCAGGTGACATTGGGACACCAATTGTGGCTGCCGATGCTGGTGTTGTGACTTATGCAAGTTGGAATGACGGGGGTTATGGCTACCTGGTGGAAGTTACCCACGCCAACGGTACTGTCACTCTTTACGCCCACAACAACCGAATTTTGGTGCAAGAAGGTCAGCGTGTGGCTCAAGGTCAGCAAATTTCGGAAATGGGTAGCACTGGCTTCAGTACCGGCCCTCACTTGCACTTTGAAATTCATACTTCTGCACAAGGGGCTGTCAATCCAATGGCATTTCTACCAGATGACTCTAGGACTGCTTCTCAATAGGGATTTCCCTTGAGTTGTAGGGACACTGTTTACCTGCAACGGGGGCGATGGGATGCCCCCTTTGCTTGCTATGTATGTCCTCACGGTATTGGCTGGCAGTTTCCCTATTATCAAAACCAATAACTCGGAGTTGAAAGTTTTGTTTTTTTTATCAATTTGGTCTAGCTATTGTTGGCGACCTTGTGCTAAGATAAAAAATCGTGAAACCAACTTGGCTCAGTAGCTCAGTGGCAGAGCTAGGGACTCATAAGCCCTCGGTCGCAGGTTCAAATCCCGCCTGAGCCATATTTAATAAAGTAAAAAACGCGCTGACTCTGTTCGAGCGCGTTTTTCGATCGCGGAGTGTAGTTGTAGTCGTTATGAGTATGGTATATTTGTAACAGTTCGTAAAATTAGTATCTGCCTGGACAGACTTGCTCAAGGGCGACCTTGGGACTAAGCCTACAGCAATTCAAGGAGAATAAATTCATGGCCGTTAAAACAGAAACCGAAACCCTCCGGGTTGGTCTACCTGCACCCGACTTCACAGCCACAGCCGTAGTGGATCAGGAATTCAAGACGGTTAAACTGTCTGACTATAAAGGCAAAAAGTATGTAGTCTTGTTTTTCTACCCCTTGGACTTCACT
Organism: Kamptonema formosum PCC 6407; assembly: GCF_000332155.1. GTDB lineage: Bacteria > Cyanobacteriota > Cyanobacteriia > Cyanobacteriales > Microcoleaceae > Kamptonema > Kamptonema formosum. The sequence goes on from NZ_KB235904.1 coordinate 605,134, forward strand.
TTTGTTTGCCCGACAGAGATTATCGCTTTTAGCGATCGCCACGAAGAGTTCAAGAAACTCGATACTGAAATTCTGGGCGTATCCGTTGACAGCGAATTTTCTCACCTGGCCTGGATACAGAGCGATCGCAAATCCGGCGGCGTTGGCGACCTCAACTATCCCTTAGTTGCTGATATCAAAAAAACAATTAGCGCCGATTATAACGTCCTCGATCCAGAAGCAGGAATCGCTCTGAGAGGTCTGTTCATCATCGACAAAGAAGGTATTATCCAGCACTCAACGATTAATAACCTCGCCTTTGGTCGCAATGTAGATGAAACGCTCCGTACCCTGCAAGCCATTCAGCACGTCCAGTCTCACCCTGATGAAGTTTGCCCCGCTGGTTGGCAGCCTGGAGAAAAGACAATGAATCCAGATCCCGTGAAGTCTAAAGTATACTTTGCGGCGGTATAATCCAAGTTGTTGACAGTTAACAGTTAACTGTTAACTGTTAACTGTTAACAACTACCAGTTAGTTAGTAATTAGTTAGTAATTAGAAATTATGCTGACTTCCACAGACTTTAGGGGCTTGTTAAATCAGCGCTTTTTTCAAAACTTTTTTCCCGTTCCCGCTACAAACGAGCTTAAAGTGGGAGAAATAACTCCAGACTTTGAACTACCAGATATTACCAACGGTAAACTGGTGCGTTTATCAAATTACCGGGGCGATCGCCCAGTTGTACTCGCATTTACCCGCATCTTCACGGAAAAGCAATATTGCCCGTTTTGCTTCCCCCACATTAAAGCACTTAATGAAAACTACGAGCAGTTTGCCGAGCGGGATGTAGAACTATTGATGATTACCAGTACCGATGACCGGCAAAGTCAAATCGTGGTTACAGATTTAGGTTTAAAAATACCCTTGCTGTGCGATCCTACTTGTCGAGTATTTCGAGCATATCAAGTCGGTCAAGCTTTGGGGGCTCCTTTGCCAGGGCAGTTTGTTTTAGATAAACAAGGAATACTTCAGTTTAAACATTTGTTTTCTTTCTTGGATCATAATGCTAGTTCAGAGAGTTTACTTGCAGCGGTAGATCGGCTGAGAACTACAGAATAAGCAGTTTATTTGCCAAATGGGGATGCTCCCTAGCAGTCAGCCGAAACCAACTTGTAGCTGACTGCCAAATCTTAATAGTTTTAGTTTTCCGCCACAGCCTTATTTACGGCTTCAATATCCAATTCTAAGGCTTGAGCAATCTGTTCCACATTCAACCCAAGTGCTAATAAGCGAGGAACTGATTCAAGTTTACCTTCGAGCTTACCTTCGAGCTTACCTTCGAGTTTACCTTCGAGTTTACCTTCCTCTTTAGCTTCAGCCCTAACTTCCTGAAAATACCTTGTCTGTTTTAACTCCTGTAATCCAAACATGGCTTCTATCTCCTGGCGACTAAACTGCGGTAATTTATAGACCATTATTGTCTCTATCAATCCTACAACTTTTTGCTTGAGAGCGGCATCAGAAATCTCTTGCCGTGCTTTGCCGATTAATTCCCTAGCTTGCTCAACAGCATTTTCTTCATTCTGCACCACTAATTTCACCATTCCCAATTCTAGAGATAGGTTACTTGGTTCCCCTAACTCATCTAAATACACTCGCTGCAAAAGGGGAGAAAAACCTACACTTTCATGGGTAAAAAATCGCTGATACGGCCTTGGGATGCCGGGATCGAAACTGCGGCTTGCAAATATCGCTACAGCACGCCAATCTTGAACAGGTTGATATTGACCTAAGTAAACGAAGATTTCCGTAAAAAATCGCCAGTAAAAATCATCTTTTTTCTGGAATTGTACTTCCACAAAATAAATCAGTGAGTCTATGTCGCCTTCTGGAGGTAAGAATACTCCATCAAAGCGGCGGGCCAATTCTTTGATTTCCTGGGAAGTAAACTGGTAGCCTTCAGCTAGTGACGCAGGTTCACCAATAAGTTCAAATAATACACTGGGTAAGGTTTGAAAAAGTTGATAAAAGATGGTGTCAGTTCTCATAGAATTATTCCTCCCTACCGATTTAATAATTCGCGCACTAAGTTTGCCAAACGAGTTGCACTATCATTAACTGCCAACTTATAAACGGCAGCCGACATTTTTGCCAAGTGTTCGGAATCTGCTAATAAATTCAACACTTTAGTTTCTAAAACTTCTGCATTTAATTCACTTTGCCGGAAAGATAAGGCTGCGCCAATTTTGGTAAAAACTGCGGCATTAAAACTTTGATGATCTTCCGCTGCATAGGGATAAGGAATCAAAATTGCAGGCGTTCCTGTGACGGCTAATTCTGTTAGCGCACTCGCACCAGAACGACTAATTGCTAAATTTGCGCGTTGCAATAGTCCACCCATATTGTTATAAAATGGCAGGGAAAAATATTGAGGATGTTTGAGAGTATCAGCATCCGGGTCATTATTTCCTGTTAAGTGTACAATCGTTGCACCTGCATTAAACCAAGCAGGAGCGCATTGTCTAACTAATTGATTAATTCCTACTGCACCTTGGGAGCCGCCCATTGCTACAATTAGGGGAACATTCTCAGCAATTGGCAAGTCCAAGGGTTGAGGTGTAAGAAATTGCGATCGCACTGGCGTACCCGCATAAACCGTCTTAGCGCGAGGCAAATACTGCGCCGCCGCCTCAAAACCGATCGCAACTTTAGTACACCAAGGGCCAAACCAGCGCGTTACTTTCCCTGGCAAAGCATTAGACTCGTGGAGGATAACAGGCAAACCGAGCGATCGCGCCGCTAAAATCGCGGGTGCTGCAATATAGCCGCCAGTGGTGAAAACGCCCTGAAAATTGCCCTGTTTTAGCAGATTCCGCACTTCAAGGATGGAACTGGCGAGCCGACCCAGAATTCGCGCTGTACCCAGCCCAAATCGCCCCTGGAAGCCTTCTACGGGGATAGTATGGAGGGGGTAGAGAGGTGGGATTAATTCGGTTTCCATGCGATCGGGGACTCCCAGCCATTCTATTTGATAGTCGCTCAATTGCTCGGCGGTGGCGATCGCAGGAAATAAATGTCCTCCAGTACCGCTAGCTGCAATCAGTAATCGAATCTGCGTATTTGTCAAGACGTTTTTTCTCCTAGAAGCTCAATAGATCGATCGATTTTATATGGGAAATTTGAAATTTTAGATTATCATGCTGATAGTTAGTTCCTCCACCCACATCCTACAATCTCAAAGCAGTCAGAAGAGGTGAATTCCCTCGCTGACTCTATCCTGGCAAATCACCAAAATATCATCAAATGCGTAATCCTTTGAATTCCCTGCCAAATATTTCTAAATATTTTCCCGATCGCTTCTCAGTAAAAGATGCGATCGCCTCTCCCTTAGTCGGCCTGTCATCGATCGCCCCTCTATTTCTAAGTTTAACAATTGGTGGGATTGGCTTACTAAATCCCTCCCCTGTCAAGGCTCAAGGTACCCTCGCCGATCGCGCTACCATCATTGCTCAAACCCCTACAAACGCACCCGCTGAATTGACAAAACTCCTGAGTGAAATTGATGCCGCAGCGAACAGCCAAAATGTTAAAGCCTTGATGAATTTTTACAGTCAAAATTTTACAAATTCTGATGGCTTAAACCGCCAGAGTATGGAGAAAGCTATCAAGCAATTCTGGCAGGGTTATTCTATATTGAAATACAGTACCGAGCTTAAATCTTGGAAAGCGGAAGGGAACGCATTTATTGCTGAAACTGAGACTACGATTACAGGTACTCAGAAGAAAGAAAATAGAGAGATAAAACTTAAATCTACTATCCGTTCTCAGCAGCGCTTTGAAGGGAATAGAATTGTTAAACAAGAGATTTTAGCAGAGAGAAATCAGCTAACTTCTGGTGAAAATCCACCTACAATTCAGATGAATTTACCAGAGCAAGTCAATGTTGGTCAAGAATATAATTTTGATGCCATTGTGCAAGAACCTCTCGGCAATGATATCTTAATTGGCACAGCTTTGGAAGAACCAATTTCAGAAAAAACATTTTTTAGTACCAGTCCAGTAGAACTAGAATTACTAGCTTCTGGAGGAGTATTTAAGGTAGGAAAAGCACCAGAAACCCCAGAAAATCGCTGGATTTCAGCAATATTGATGCGGCAAGGCGGCATTACCGTAATTACTCAGCGCCTCCGAGTTGTAAAGTAATAAAATTCTGTGGCAGTAAGGATTTTAGCTGGAAAATCCTTACTGCAAATCAGAGATTTACTGAGAACAAATAGTAAGTAAAAAAATGAGTTCAGTTCAAGATAAAATTGTTTTAATTACGGGTGCTAGCAGCGGTATTGGTGCAGCTTGTGCTCGAATTTTTGCTAGAGGAGGTGCTAAACTAATATTAGCTGCTCGCCGCCTTGAACGGTTGAAGAATATGGCTGCGGAACTAACTAAAGAGTTTGAAACAGAGATTTATTTTCTACAGTTAGATGTGCGCGATCGCGCTCAAGTTGAATCGGCTTTTACCAAATTACCTGATGCCTGGGCAAAAGTTGATATTCTAATTAATAATGCTGGCTTAAGTCGTGGTTTAGATAAACTTTACGAGGGCGATTTCCAAGATTGGGAGGAAATGATAGATACCAACGTCAAGGGATTGCTTTATGTCACTCGTTATATTGTACCTGGGATGGTGAGTAGAGGTCGCGGTCACGTAATAAATATTGGCTCAATTGCCGGTCATCAAACCTATCCAGGTGGTAATGTTTATTGTGCCTCAAAAGCAGCAGTTAAAGCAATTTCCGAAGGTTTAAAACAAGACCTTTTGGGTACGCCAATTAGAGTGAGTTCGGTAGACCCAGGTTTAGTGGAAACAGAATTTAGTCAAATACGGTTTCATGGCGATGGGGAGAGGGCAAAAAATGTTTACCAAGGATTAACACCTTTGACACCTGATGACGTGGCGGATGTGGTGTATTTTTGTGCGACGAGATCGCCTCACGTTAATATTAGTGAAGTCCTCTTAGTGCCCACAGATCAAGCTACTGCAACTCTAGTTCACCGCAGAGTTGAATAGAATAATTTTGTAAAAATAAAGACTTCCCCAACCTAGACCTAATTTGTTTCCAATTTTTCCGGATCTCTTTTATTTTCATTGGAAAGTAAGTTGGTAGATGCACCCTGATTGATCGCCCCCGGCCAAATTTGGCTGGGGTTTTTTATAGGAAGAAGGGGCTAGGGACTAGGGAAGATAGGGGCTAGGGGCTAGGGGCTAGGGACTAGGGGAAGAAGGGGAAGAAGGGAAAGAAGGGAAAGAAGGGAATAGAATCAGCGAGTTTGGTGGAACTCAGAACGCCTTAATTGCCAAGAAGGTTGCTATAACAGTTAACAGTTAACAGTTAACAATCCCAAAAATCAAATAATAAATGGTTTAACTTCACTGTAATGCCATTGTCCTTTAAAGCGTTCAGCGATCGCGGGTCGGACTCTGAATTTAGGCGGGTTCCCTGCCAAAACATCAATCTGTAAAAATGAGTAAGGACGGCGTTTTTGCGAACCTTGACCGTTGCGACCGACAAAAAGCAGCGATTCGGCAACGGGGATGCTACCCTTGTCAGGTCGTTTTCCCTGCGATCGCGCCAACTGGTAACTCTGGGCCTCATCAAAGGCCTCCACCAATACAGGCCCTTCCTCCCGTTGACGGCGCAGACTATGACCGCTACCTCCGCAAACAATCCAATTTGTATAAGCATCAGCGTGCCCAGTGTCCCCAGTGCGTATATATTCCAAACAGTGAGCATGACCACTTAGAATTAAATCTGCCACTCCTCGCCGTTCCCCCAAGTCTCCAACTGCATCCGCCACCGCATCAAATACCTCGCGGAGGCGATAACGAATTGCCAAAGTTTGACCTTGATTCCACTTCGTCGCTTCAGTGACATAGGGAGGGTGATGCAGGTAAATTACCCGCCCTCGCACGTCTGGACTCTGCCAAGATGCAATCAGCCTTTCCTTAAGCCAGTTAAGCTGTTCGGAGTCAGTTACAGTTGTTTTGTCTGCTGCCAGGTGTTTATCAATGTCCAACCTTTGCTCATCAATCTGCGCTAACTTGGCGCGGAAATCGTCCAACTGTTCAGCTTCTTGAGGGCGATCGCGATTCAAATTTGCCGAAGCTTCCAGAATTTGCAACCTTTCTTGTTCTAAATCCTGCCGTTGAACTTCCAACTCGCGGCGGTAAGCATCTCCCGCCTGCGTCGCTGGTAGCGGTAGCGGCGCGTTAAAAGTATTTGAATCTAGGGCAAAAAAATCAATGCCCCCACTGCGGAAAGTGTAATAACGATTTGGCAAACGGGTAAAGCGTCCAGGTTCGTAGTGCAAACAGCGACCAGTGTTAGTTTGGGCAGTGTAGTGAGTATCTAGGTGGCGATCGAGTTGGCCGGGAAGGTTAAAAGCTTGGAGACAATCAAGAAACGCTTTAGCATAAGCATGGCCTTGGCGCGATCCGTGCCAACCAACATCGAAATCTAATTTCGACTGGAACAGACGGCGCAGCGGCAAGGCACTCTGGGCGAGAATGCCGTAGATCAGGGGTAAGTCGTAGTAATCGTGATTGCCAGGAACCGGGAGGAACGGCAGATTGAATACCATTTTGTCGTAGGCAATGTGGGATGGCGCGTCACCTCCGACTAGAAACTCGCGGTAGGGGTTAATAAAATTTTGCTGATAATACTCGCTGGAACCGACTAGATAAACGACATCTCCAGTGTGCAGCAGGAAACGGCAGCGATCGCGGCGGGCAGCCATAATTTGGGCAACGCGACGCTGGGGGTTCTGTCCGCCCTCGTTTCCCGATCCGCTATCGCCTGCGACTAAAAATGAGAACTCTTCACTATCTGGAGAGCGATCGCCCAACACCAGCCGCGTTTGATCGATACCCCGTTCCACAATTAATCTGTCTTGCCACCGCACCCGCTCTTTCATCTTGCCGATTTTAACGGGAATTGGCGGATCAGATACAAATTGCACGCCGTCTATCTCCTAGATTTCTTAGTTCTCAGTCGATCGTGCAGCGATCGCTAGAGTTTTGACATCCATCTAGGGGAAGGCTACCGTATAGAGACATCTATTTGTAATAATTTAGTGAAAATGCAACAAATTTAGCAGGAGTGAAATCTCCTGTAATGTACGATACTAAGTCACAGATGGCATTCAACTAGCGCTTTTGATAGTATGCAATCAAGCCGAGGAATCAGGGAAAGCAGTGGAGGTGCGCGATGGAGCTTTTAGCTGAGCAGAAACGATGCTTAGATTGCTTGGTAACGTCAATCAGACAGCTAGGCGGTCAAGTAGAACCAGATCGACTTGAATATACAGCCGAGCTGATTATTCAAACCATGAGGGGCCCTTGGCGTTACTTTCATACGTCAGAACATATTTTTGAGGTCGGGGGGTCAGTCGATCCCGTCGAGGTATTGGCAGCTTTATTTCACGACATGGTTTACGTTCAAGTAGATCAGGGTGTTGGTTTTAACATCAGTAGCTATATTTGTCCGTTTGTCAAGGAGGTGCGATCGCAGCTAGTAATCAAAGACGAAAATGAAATTACTAAAGACTTGATGTACGAGTTAGTAGCAGTTATATTCGGGTTTGTTCCCGGACAAACTCTCTCACCCTTCGCAGGTCAAAATGAATTTTTGAGCGCGATCATGGCTGCAAAATGTTTAGAGCCTTTCTTACCCACTAATATCATTGCCAAAATCGCAGCCTGCATCGAAGCGACAATTCCATTTCGACCAATTTCACCATCTGGCTTGACTGCCAGCGAACTACTTCACCACCGCTTAATTGAGGCTAATATTCAGTTTAACTTTGGCTGGACAGATGCCGAAACTTGCGAAGTAGTCAGACAATCAGTGAGATTGGGCAACCGCGACGTTGAGAACTTTGCCTATCCTAATTCGGCAGATTTTTTGGATAATACCTGGAATCTTATGCCCGAAACTAATCACGAACTGAGTAATGTTAATTCCTACACAGTTGGCGGATACCGCAGGTCTCTACAAAAAATGGAAGGATTTATGAACTTCCTGAAACCCGAACTGGTTTTTCATCATTTTATGGGAGAACCAAGTGAGGAAAATTACTTAGGTTTAATTTCCAGAACCCGAAAAAACATAGAAGTTGCCAAGCTGTATTTAGGTGCAAAACTGATTACAATTGCCATTCTCGAAGCACTTTCTTACCGCTTAGGCCGAGACATTCCACTTTCGACTATGATGGGAGAATTACCCACGCCGGGATTTACAACATCTGCTTTAGAGAACTTTCTACCCGAAATACCGCTGACCCATCCCTTGAAAAGCCAACTGGAAAAAGAAGTACTCGACCTGTTAGCAAAAGGGCGCAATCAAGAATCACGTTACGATATTAAAAACTCCCCAGTTGCTACATTTATTATCAAATCCATCGGTTTTGCAGAAATTGAACACCTGTTGAAGAAAGCTAAAGATTTCTTTGCTGGTAATATGCGGTCTGAGGAATTTCTATCTTATTGCGACCCGGATGTAGTCGGGACAATTGCAACTGGAGTAATGAAACTTTTTGAGAGTCGTAAAATAGCTTTAGGTAAAGTTAAATTAACTGAGAAAGCACTTTCCTCGCAATAAGAGAAGGTAAAAAATAAGTTTGCCTCCCTTTATCTCAATTTCGTTGACAACAGAAAACTCCCTACCCACTTCTCAAAATGCAGTCTAGTAAAGAGCAGAGAACAGAAAATCATGACTGCTTTTTCCCTGAAACTAGAATGAATATGTGGTATTTATGTAAAAAGCTAGAGCAGGCGATTCACCTACTCTAGCATTACCCTGTGACCAGTAAACATAGCCAAAAAAAGCTGTAATCCTATACTTCACAGAGGTTGCAGCTTTTTTTGCCCCGTGAATTCTGAATCATCGGTTTGACCTACAACCTAGTGACTCAGAATTGCAGCCAGGGGTTCCCTAGCTTGCTTCAATAGGACTTCACAGGTCGTCGCAGAAACCGAGTTTTTGAGAGAATTTGTGCGCCAAAACGAAGTATTTTCGTCAAAAAACCCGGTTTCTTTAGTTGGGTGCGTAAGTCCTGTTCAAGCAACTTCTATCGCTAACAACAGCCTATCGAGCCCAGGATGTACCCTTCCAAAGGGTAAAAAACAAAACGCTAGAAATCAGGGCTCCCAGAACCCATTTAACAGAATTTTTCAGTAGTACCAAACGCTGGCTTGACTGCACTGTTTTACTTTGGTTCTCTAGCTGTTCCCTCGCCGGATTAATTCTGGAAAGAATTTGCTTTTTGAGCTCATCAGGATTTTCGCTATTTGTCTGTACGCCCAAGCGCGTCAATTCGGTTGCCAGATTTTTTAAATCTTCAGGTGTACCCTTATTTAGCCGCTCTTCAACTTGTTTCAATTGCGACAATTGCTGATTAGCTTGCTGCGTAATTTGCTGACTATTTTGGTTGTTAATTTTCACAGTATTAACAATTCCCAAGGGAATCATCAACAGAAAAAACAGCGACATGAGAATGCACAGCCAAGACAAAAACTTCAATACCAAATCTTCTAAGTCATAGCGGTCATACTCCTCACCAAAAAATATCAGCGCTAGTCCCAACAAAGGAACAGGAACTCGTTCAACCAAAGAGCCTATCGTCTGCAATTCCCAAACCGGGTTGAGAAAATTTGGGGGTGTAAAAGTCGCAATTATATCTAATAACGACAGTATCAATAGACCGTAGCCGACCCAACGAAGTCTATATATAGAAAAAGTTTGTTCCCCTTGAACTCCAGTCATAAAATTGGCACCTTTTGTAATAGAAATAGTTTTTGCCTTAATTTAAGGTGGTGGAAAGCGAGGCTGCCACCACTGATACCAGGAAACCCAAGTAGTTTCTAGGATTTTGTTAGCATCTGTCGGCGTTGTTTTATCTAAAGGAATGGATATTTGAGTCCACAAACAACGCCTGTCTTGAAGACGACTGACCTGACCTAACAGCATAGAAACGATCCGACTCAACTGCAAATCATAAGTATTGCGGTTGTATTTAAACTGCTCGCTCGTGACAGTAGAACCACCACGAGGGTTGATACAGGCACTCAGATATGCTCGATTTTGGTGCTGCAAAAGCCCGTGAAATCCGACCTCTTGATTGCTTACTATTGTTAGTTTACCAGGAGATGACTCAAAAACATTATGGGCTCTAATCAGGTTTTCAACATTGCCAATTGTGTCAACCACATAGCCCATTTTGATCTCCAAGGGGAGACTGTTTTGTTGATAGCGATATATCCTACCTGACTTGCTATCTGAATCCTCACTGATTACTAACGGGGTACTGTCAATCGCCTGCCATTCAGGTAAAGGTACTGACTGCGGGAACTCAAAGGAAGTCGAGCTAAGGTTGCTAGTGGGAGGATAAAAAATTGATTTTCCTGCCACTAAGAAAACGGCTCCCAAGGTGACAGTTAGAAGGGAACTCCTCAAATTTTTCCAGCGAGTAATGGCTATTAACATTTCTGTTCTTCCTTATTTTGGGGTTCTTCTCGCAGGACAAAAAACCAGCAGAATAAACCAAAAATTGCTACAGAAATCATTGAAAAAACCCATGAGCCGTTGCCTTCGTGCCAGTATTTGAAGGCTGCTTGCTGAGAAAAAGCCACGAGTATTGCCATCAAAGCTACCCGCGCTGAATTGACGATAAAGGCAATGATTACAGCTACGATGGGGACGATAATTTTCTGAGATCGCTTAGTCGGAAACATCAATAAGAAAATTAAAGTTAGCCCTAGTAACTGAAGGATAGCATTAATGCCTGAACAACCGTGATACACCTCTACAGAACCAGTAGGTAGCTTCAAAAGAACGCCGTCGCGAATTACGTTAAAGCCAAAGTAATGAAGGAGAAATGCTGAAAATTTAGCCGTGAGCAAAGCTACGTCAACTAAGGCTCCTATTAATCCGGGAGGGATGATTGTATAGCCAAGAATCAGAAGTTCCTGCCAATATTGTTTTAATCCTTTTACCCCAGAAGCGATAAGAGCTAGACTTAAACCCGACAGGAAAGGGGAAACTCTGATGAAAAATTCGTATTGAGAGACGGAGGCACTTTTAATTAGGATTAAAGCGATGAGGGCAATGCCAACAAAACTAGAGAAAATCCCGCTTTCAAAATTAATGCTTTTGTGCCTTTCCCAAATTAAAAATGCCGCTGCCCCCCAAAACAAAAACATTGTCCCTGATAAGTCAACATCGCCGGATCTCGAAGTTAGAGTAAGTTGCAGGGCGATTAAACCGGCTGCTATTCCTAATAGCAAATATTTAGGTTCTTGTAGATACTTCAGCCAGTTGGTTTCAGTCATTTATGCCTCCCGATTGTAGTTATAGCCTCCAAAATGGTTGTTATTAGCTCCTTTCACGCTTTACTGGTAACAGGTAGGGTTTTGTTTGCCCAATCCTGAATACCTGAGATTTTGAGCTGTTATTTACCTGTCAGGTTTAAGTCTCCTTTTTTACGCCGAGTTCTGATTTTTGTTACAAAATTTGACCTCAGTAACGCCGCCTTCTAAGCGGTTAAGGATATCCCCTAGAAAGCCGCGTTACTGAATATCTGGCCTCACTATCTTGGCGGTTACGATATATGGCAGTTTTAAATGTAGTAGGTACTGCTTTTAATCAGGCATTGGCAATTAGCCATTAGCCATTAGCCATTAGCCATTAGCCATTAGCAATCAGCCATTAGCCATTAGCAATCAGCCATTAGCCATTAGCCATTAGCCATTAGCCTACGATCGCGCCACTAAAAACTGCTATCTTTGTCTGATAGCAATAATTAATAGTATTCCCCTGTTGTGGAAATCTCGTAGACGAGCGATCGCACCCTTAAAAACAACAGCTTGTCCTTGAGTTCGGTAACTCTTTAACTGAGGGACTACATTCAAATTATCAGCCAGAATCACTCGATAATTCTACCCTTTGGATTAAGCTTCATTAAATCTTAATAAACTTGACAAATTAGAGAAAGGATGATAATAGAGAAGCAGATGATTATTTCTTCTTCTCTAAGCGTAAACCTGGCGATAATAAGCTTGATATTCCTCAGATAATAGCGGTTCCCACCAATCGCGATGAGCCAAATACCACTCTACAGTTAGCCTTAACCCTTCTTTAACTGTTACTGAAGGACTCCAGCCTAATTCTTCTTTAATTTTGGTGGCATCAATAGCATAGCGGCGATCGTGTCCGGGTCTATCTTTGACAAAAGTAATCAACTGTTCGCAGGGACGCGCTGGTAAATCACTCGCCAATTCATCCATTAATTGGCATAGCATCCTTACTAAATCAAGATTTTTTACTTCATTATTGCCACCAATATTATAAGTTTCCCCAGGTTTTCCCCGATGAATCGCACAATCCAAAGCGCGGCAGTGATCGATAACATAAAGCCAATCTCGCACATTCTGCCCATCTCCATAAACAGGTAGGGGCTTACCTAAAAGCATATTAATGCACATCAGGGGAATTAGCTTTTCTGGGAAATGGTAAGGGCCGTAATTATTTGAGCAATTCGTGATGATTGTGGGTACACCGTAGGTGTGAAAATAGGCTCTAGCGAGGTGATCGCTACCAGCTTTCGAGGCTGAGTAGGGACTATTGGGAGAATATGGTGTCGTTTCTGTAAAGGGTGGATCTTCTGGGTTGAGACTGCCGTAAACTTCATCAGTAGAAACGTGAAGAAAGACTCCCTGCGGCTTGTGAGGTGCGATGGAGAGACTTTGCCAATGGTGACGGAAAGCTTCTAAAAGGGTAAATGTGCCGACTACATTGGTGTGAACAAAGGCTGCTGGCCCTAAAATGGAGCGATCGACATGAGATTCAGCCGCAAAGTGGGCAACAGTATCGATGTTTTCTGTTTGCAGTAACGTATCTACCAAAGCGCGATCGCCAATATCGCCGACAACCAACCGAAAATTCTCGCCACCCTCCAAACTTGCTAAAGTTTGGCGATTGCCCGCATAAGTTAAAGCATCTAAGACTACTACTCTGTCATCAGGATAACTGCTGCACCAATGATGGACAAAATTCGAGCCAATAAACCCTGCCCCACCTGTAATTAATATCCGGCGTGGCGATCGCAATTTACCTTCGTTCCAACTGTCTGTCATATATAGTTAGGGGTTAGGGGCTAGGGGCTAGGGGCTAGGGAAGAAGAAAAGAAGGGAATAAGAATCAGCGGGCTTCAGCAATGAGCGAGTCTCTTAAAGGCCTTGGCGGTTGTTATATATAGATAGGATATCAGCGCGAATGCTTCGCCCCTACAAAAACTAATTTACTGCGCGGCTACTCAGTAACATCTCAATCTTCCCCAACAGACGGGGAAACTCCACCGGCTTAGTATCATAGTCATCGCAGCCAGCAGCCAAACACTTCTCCCTGTCCCCCGCCATCGCATGAGCTGTCAGGGCAATCACAGGAATAGTATTAGTTTCCGGCGTTGCCTTAATTTGCTGCGTTGCTTGCCATCCATCCAACACCGGCAGACTCATATCCATCAGAATCAAGTCCGGCACCTTCGAGCGAGCCATCTCCACTCCCTCAGCACCATCAACCGCAATTAACACCTCATGTCCTTTGCGAGCCAAGCGCCTAGAGAGCATATCCCTATTCATTTCATTATCTTCAACCAGCAGAATCTTAGCCATTAGTTTCCTCCTTCCTGGGCGTGCCCTGCCTGCGGCCAAGGCTGGCATTTATTAGAGCGCGAACATCCCGCAGGAGAGCATCTCGACTGTAAACTCCTTTCTGTAGGATCTGCTCCACGTAACCATTAAGGTGCAGGCGTTCTCCAGGCGTGAGGTCTTTAGCGGTGATGACGATGATTGGTATCGGGTCGTCACTTGCCGAGTTCTGAATTTCAGAAATAAACTGAAAACCATCCATTTCCGGCAGCATTAAATCGAGCAGGATCAGGTTCGGCGGCGCAAGAGCTAGCTGCTTAAGGGCAGCGCGGCCGCTGTCGGCTTCCGCCACTAGCCAGCCTTCTTTTTCCAGTATGCGCCGCAGCATTTCGCGGGTGGCAAGATCGTCTTCCACAATCAGAATTTGACCAGTTAAACTGCCGCTGGTAAAGTTTAGGTCGCGTCGGTATTTGCTCAAAAGATGAGCGAGGCGCTTGCCATCTACTGGCTTGGTGAGGTAATCCGATGCACCCAAGGCAAATCCCAGGCTTTTGTTGCCAACAAACGATAGCAGGATGACGGGAATATCGGCAAGATCGGGGTCAGCTTTGAGGGCTGCTAGCACCGCCCAGCCGTCCATTCCTGGCATCATCACATCCAGAGTAATTGCGTCTGGGCGCAGTTCTTTGGCTCGGCGTAATGCTTCGGTACCGGTGGCGGCGGCTTCGATCCGCAGTCCTTCACGAGTGAGCGATCGCTCGATCAGATCGCGAGCGATTTGGTCGTCGTCAACTACTAGCACTGTGCCAGAAGTAATCGGAGTTGGGGGCCGGTCGCTGGTTTCTGGTTCTGGGTTTTCGGCAAGGCGATCGCTAAATTCGCTGGGTAATACCACAGTAAAGACTGTACCCTCTCCCAATGCACTTTCTACGGCGATGTCGCCACCCATCATTTGGCAAAATCGTTGGCTAATAGCTAAGCCCAAACCAGTACCACCGTATTTGCGGGTGGTAGAAGCATCTCCTTGAGTAAAGGGTTGAAACAACTGCTTCAACTGTTGTGGATTCATGCCAATTCCTGTGTCAGCAACCCGAAAAATTAAAGAATCACAATCGTAAATTAAAAATTGCGAAAGTATATCTGGGTTTTGTAGAAGTCCTAGCAATGTCCCCTGACTTTGTTCGGGTATAAAATTGACCTCTGGGCTGGTCAATTTTTCATGTTTAACTCTTTCAACAGTAAGCGTAATCGTACCCTCCTGAGTGAACTTGGCGGCGTTGCTGAGCAGATTTAAAAGTATCTGCCGCATTTTAGTCACGTCCGCATACATAGTGCCGGTGCTGTTAGGGCATAATACTTTCAGAGTATTGCCGTTTTTCTCGACTAGGGGTTGGGCGGTGGCGACCACCCCATCAATTAAGGCAGGGATGTCAAAGTTTTCTAGGTAGACATCCATTCGCCCTGCTTCAATTTTAGAGATGTCTAGGATATCGTTGATCAAAGAGAGTAAATGTTTACCTGCGGTACGGATTTTATCAAGATCGGGGATGAAATCTTTGACTGCTAAATCTTCGGCTTCTTCAGCAAGCATTTCACTGTAACCGATGATCGCGTTCAAAGGCGTTCGCAGTTCGTGACTCATATTGGCGAGAAACGTACTTTTGGCACGGTTGGCGGATTCTGCGGCTTCTAAGGCTAATTGGCAGGATACTTCTGCTTTTTTGCGATCGCTAATATCTTCAACAGTGCCTTCGTAACAGGAGATCGCACCCCCCGATGCCCGAACTGCACGCGCGTTCTCGGAAATCCAAATAATACTACCGTCTCGGCGGTATACTTCTGACTCAAATCTCAAGATTTCATTCTGCGTCTCCATCGCTGCTAGAAATTCCTGGCGACGGTTTGGGTCTACATAAAGTTGGCTGCCAATATCTGTCAGTTGTGCCAGCATTTCTTCGGGGTTGCTGTAGCCGTAAATGTGGGCTAGGGCAGGATTGGCGCTGATGTATCGCCCATCGGCGGTACTTTGAAATATGCCTTCTACTGCGTTTTCAAAGATGCTGCGGTATTTAATTTCTGCTTGCCTTAGAGCTTCTTCTGCCCGCTTGCGCTCTAAGGCATTTGCCAGCATTTCTCCTACCATTTTAAATAGGGTTAATATTTCTGGCGATCGCGTTTTTGGGGATGGTTGGGCCTCGAATCCCAGGAACCCTACCAGTTCTTTACTACAGACTAAGGGAATAATAATTACCGATTGCATTTTTTCTGTAGCACTGTCCCAGGGAGGAGCAGAAAAAGTCTCTTCCCGATCGCGATCGCGCAGACAAGCAACTTCCGCTAAAATATTAGTCGGTTGGTTCTCTAGTTCGGGAATGTAAACATTTTCAAATCGATCGAGTTGTTCTACGATCCAGGGAATTTGCGATCGCCTCACTGTTTTGAGTCTGCCCTCTTGGTTCTCAATCCCCGCCGCGCACCATTCACACACATTTTCCAGTTGACTGCCATCATCAACAAATAGATATATATAACTGCGATCGACAGCACTTAATCTGCCAATCTCTTCCAGCGCTTGGTGAATGCCCAAATCTATCTCCTCTGGAGATAAACTAATAAAGTGGGTTGACAAATTAGTAATTAGCTGCTCAAATTGAATCCGATATTCCAGGTCTTTTTCTACTTGTTTGCGCTCAGTTACATCCCGAAATATCCATACCCGACCGACAATTTTTTTCCCGACTTGGGAAGGGTGAGAACTTACCTCTAAAATTCTCCCATCTTTAAATTCTAACAAATTGTTAATCTGTGCATCCGGCTCAGCCGACAATTTGATTGCAGTTTTGAGAAAAGCTTGGGGATATTTCAACTGGCGGATCACGAACGGGAGAGCTGTGGGCGGGCCATTGCCAGGTTGGGCTAAAAGCATGGCATTATCAACTAAACCCCACATTTCCACAAACTTTTGATTAAAATTACTAACTTTTCCCTGGCGATCTAGTGCGAGAATACCCGCATCTGTGGATTCAAATACTGCTTGTAACATCGAGAGCGATCGCTCTAACTCTCCCATCAAACGCTGGCGCTCTGCAATATCAAAAAACACTAAAACACCACTACCGTCTCCGCCTACAATCGGATTAAAAAAATAACAAACTGATAAAATCGTCCCATCCTGACAGAGGAACTTACCATCTGAGTTGCTGCAAGCCTGACCGATAGCGATCGCTTCCCTAAGAGATAATTGACTTTTCCGCGCCTTAATCTCACTCTCAGAGGCTCCTTCGTGTTTGTTTCCCCCTTCCCCTTGTACCCTCGTCCCCGCTTTCCCCAGCGTGACACCAATTCGAGCCAACAGAGGCGCACCCGCCAATTCTGAAAACCCCCACCCCAGTAAGCGTTCCCCTTCAGGGTTAATATAGAGCACATAGCCCCTAGTATCTAAAGTACAAAGTCCCACGCCTAAACTATCCAGTACCGCCGACAGTCCATCCACTTCCCACAAGCCAGAGGCTTCATAGTCCAGAGCCTCCGCCTCTGCATCGAGCGGTTTGGCATCAATTAACTCCTGTTCTTGACGGCTATAGCGATCGTTCACCTGCTCTAGAAATTGCTGCCACTGCTGTGCACCCAGAGGCGGGGACTCTAGGCTCAGGCCGAGCTCTTGAAGTTGGCGCTTGAGGTGAGGGTGCATAATTTATAGTTACGCTATATTTATTAATTTATTAGTTGTCAACTCATTTCTAGTTTTTAGAGGATAGTCCACATTGTCGGGAAAGAACAGGGTGAAAGTAGAGCCAACACCTACCTCACTTTCAACTATAATTTCATCCCCCATCATTTTACAGAACTGTTGGCTGATAGCTAGTCCCAGAACAGTAATTCCATACTTGCGGGTAGTAGAAGCGTCAGCTTGGGGAATGCTTGAAATATATGCTGGAATTGGTTATTAGCCATACCAATTCCAGATCGCGGACTTGAAAAATTATCAAGTTAGAGATGTAAGATGCGGAAATTTTGAGATAGTGGTGTTGGACTCCCAAGTCTTGGTAGTTGTGAGATGGCAGCGTTGCACTCGTAATGCTTCCCGGTTGAGACTGGAAAGAGCTTGGAGAAATTCCTTCAGTTTCCTTTGTTCCTGACAAAGTTAAACTTTCCGGGTAGGCTACGTCAAGGCGGTTTTGAGTGGGAAGAGGAAGCAAATTTCCCCCATCTCCCCGATTTCGCCGTCTTCCTATCTCCCCATCTCCCTGCTTTCTACTCCCTGAGAGCGTAATCGTACCTTCCTTACTAAATTTGGCAGCATTACTAAGCAAGTTTAGTAGCACTTGCCGCACTTTAGCTAACTCTAACTCTTGTTGTATGCGCTTGCGCTCGGTGATGTCTCGGATCGTGCTTTGGGTGGCGAGTTGACCTTGATAGGTGATGCGAATCGCGATCGGGTCGTAGTAATTTAAAAGCCCATAGCTAAATTTAAGTACGTCCTGGTTGAGAGTTTTATCCCACTCTCTAAGGTAAAGCAAGTTGCGCGTAAATGTCTGATCTTCTTTAAAATTAACTGCCAGGAGTTTCAAAAATATACAAGTTAAAATCAATACAAATCCGGCAGTAAACATTATTTGCTGCGGTCTGGTAAATTTAGTAAAGATATGATTGCAGAGGCGAACGAATAATAAACTCATAGAGATGCCTCTGAATCACCCATAGATGTTGATATTTGGTCTAGAGTAGCCGGTAGCCACATAGTAAAAGTGGAACCTTTATCTAACTCACTGTTAACACTAATATCTCCCCCCATCATCTGGCATAATTTTTTGGTAATCGTTAGCCCTAAGCCAGTACCGCCATATTTTTTAGTAGTTGAAGAATCTGCTTGCGTGAAAGGATCGAACACTCTTTCTAACTGTTCTGGGCTCATGCCAATTCCAGTATCGCTGACAGTAAAGACGATCCATTCTGTCAATTTGGGAGAGATACCTTCAGTTTGCTTCGTTACTCGCAAGCCTTCCTCCTTTCCCAAGCTGCGGGGTTTGGAGAGATTGCTTCCTTCCTCCCACAACTGCGGGGTTTGCAAAGATTGCTTCGTTCCTCCCAAAGCTTCGCCATGCTTAAGTGTGGAGTTAGAAGAAGAAATTCTCCTGCGTACCCCATCTTCCCCATCTCCTCCTCTCCGCATCTCCCCTGCTTCGCGGGTGACTCTCAGAGAGATCTCCCCAGATTTAGTAAACTTAGAAGCGTTGCTGAGGAGGTTAAGCAAGGATTGGCGAACTTTGGTCAAGTCTGAGTGGAGGTCGCCGATATCTTCAGCACAATTGATATTAAAGATATTGGAATTTTTGTCAGCGAGGGGTTTGACAGTTGCTACCACTTCCTGAATGAGCATAGGGATGCTGAAGGTTTCCCACTCTAGGCTCATTTTGCCTGCTTCTATTTTTGAGAAGTCGAGAATATCTTTAATAATTGCTAATAAATGTTTGCCTGCATTGTTAACTCTTAAAAGGTCGTCGGCGAATTCTTCTAAACCTTGTTCTTCGGCATCTTCTCGCATCAATTCGCTGTAACCAATGATGGCATTTAGAGGAGTTCGCAATTCGTGGCTCATATTGGCGAGAAACTCGCTTTTAGCACGGTTGGCGGCTTCAGCGGCTTCTTTGCCTTTGCGAAATTCATCGGCGCGTTTGCGTTCGGTGATGTCGCTTGCCATAATTAAGACGCACTGTTGTCTGCCGATGTAGATGGGTTCTACTGAGAGTAGCCAGTCCCGAATTTCGCCCGATTTTGTGTAAACGTTAACTTCCCAGTTTCTAGCGGAGTTTTGTTGTTGCAATTGTTGGGCGATGCTGTCGCGGTCTTCGGCATTGACCCACATTCGTAACTCCGTCCATGTACGACCGATGAATTCTTCGCGATGCCAGCCTAGTTGTCGCAGGAAACTGTCGTTAGCATCTACAAAACATCCGTCTTTGAGAGTGCTGATGCTGATGCCGACGGGACTGGAGTAAAAGGCTTTAGAAAATCTTTCTTCGCTCGATCGCAAGGCGGCTTCTGCTAGTTTTTGGTCGGTGATATCTTGGATGGTGCTGGCAATTCGGGCGCTGGTAACGGCGGCTTGTTCGCAGACTGTGCGATCGCTCCCGTCGGGCAGAATTAGTCGGTAGTCTATTCTATAAGCCTTTTTCTCGTAGATGGCGAGGTCGATCGATTGCCTGACTAATTCTCGATCGTCGGGGTGAACGTACTGTAAAAATTTCTCTTGGCTGGGTTTAAAAGCTCCAGGCTGTTGTCCAATAATCCGGTAAATTTCGTCTGACCACCGCAATTGGCCTGCTGTGATGTCTAAATCCCAGTTACCTAATTGGGCGATGCGTTGGGCGTTGGCGAGGCTGGCTTCATTGGCTCGCAGGGAGGCTTCTGCTTGTTGGCGTTCGGCAACGGTGGCGGCTAAAACGAGGGCGGTGAGGGCGATGACGGTGATGAAGGCTTGTAGGGATAAAATTGCCTGGGGTGTGCTGTTAGCGTGTTTGAGAAAGGGGCCAGAACCCCGGGCGATGCCCCAAATGGCAAAGGAGGAGAGGATCAGGTTGGCGATCGCGGTACTGCATTGACCAAAGCGGAAGGCTGCCCAAACTACTAGGGGAAAGGGTAGGTATTCTAGGGGATAGCGAGCGTAGGCGGCTCTGGTTCGGGAACAGAAGACGAGCCAGCAAATTGCTACTAGCACTAAAAACCAGATAACAGCTTCAACAGTGTGTCTGGGTTTTTGCGGGAGTTCGGGCCATTTCTGCCAAGTTAAGAGGACGGGGGCCACGAGTAAAATTCCCATTGCGTCTCCTAACCACCATGTCCCCCAAGTGCCGGCAAAATCGCTCCAATTAGATAAACCTAATAGACATTCGTTTAAAGTCCCGATACTGGAGTTGACGATCGCGGAGCCGAAGGAACCTAAGATCGCGAGTCCCAAAACGTCTCTGAGGCGATCGAGCTTAACTGAGAAACCGATATGGTGCAGCATGGCCACCCCAAACAGGGGTTGCAAGGTTCTACCGGTGGCTGATATTAATGCTGCTATCAAGTATCCGGGTTGCTCGGAAAGAGTGAATAGAAAGCCGCCGATTGCTACTCCCGGCCACAAGGAAGGCCCAAATAGCAGCAGTGCGGCCTGAGCAACTCCCGCCGCCGGCCACATGGGTGACACTTCTGAACTCAGCATCAGGCTGGAGATTGCAAATTTGGCAGCCAAAAAGTAGAGAGCGGCGATCGCGGCTACTGTTAGGAGGTATCGCCCAGTTTGTCCTTTAATAAAGTTAAGGAACTTTGTCTCCATTGGGATTTGCAGGAGGGGTAGGTCGTGGATGGGGCATCAAGAGCTGCGAGCCGCCCTGACAGCAGGGAAAAAATGCTTCTATAGCTGATGGTAGGCGATCTGTGGCCGATCGGGTAAGAACCGAAGGAAGAAGGAAGAGGGAAGAAGGAAGAAGGAAGAAGGAAGAAGCGCCCCCTTGAAACCCATCGCCAAAGTTTTGATTACAGTTACACAGTTAACAGTTAACAGTTAACAGTCTACCTATTGAAAATTAAGTCTAAACGCTTTTGAGAGTCCTTGAGGGCATCTTCCGGGCGGCGGCCTAAAAGGGTTGCTTCTATGGCACGACCTAAATTTTCGGACAGTCGAGAGTAACCGGAAATAATGGGTCGCGATCGCGCTGATTTCATCTGTTCTAGGAAAACTCGCAAAACTGGGTTGCGATCGACAAATGCCTGGTAGGTCTGACTTTCTCTTGATTTGAGATTAATTGGCAGATATCCAGTCCCTAAAGCCCAAGCTGTTTGGAATTCTTCACTTAGAACATACTCTAAAAATTCCCAGGCTGCTTGTTCTCTTTGAGGTGACGTTTTCATTAAATATAGGTTTTCTCCTCCCGTGACGGCCGCTGGGCGTTTGAGGATTGGTATCGGCAAAACGCCGTAATCTATGCCGCTTTGCTGCAATTGTAATAACGTCCAAGGCCCAGTAATTTGCATGGCAACTTTGCCGGCGATGAAACTATCGAGTTCGTAACCTCTCTCTGGGGCGGAAAGTGTTGCCGATCCATCTTTGAGGATATTTTGCCACAATTGCAAGGCCGCGATCGCACCAGGATTATCTATACTAGGAATTGCTAATTGGGTATTATCTACTTGTGTTCCCAGTTCTAATTTCCGATTAACAAATTCACCGCCAGCACTGAACATGAAGGGCAACCAAGTAAAAACTACCCATTCTCCTTTGCCTAGCGATAGCATCAGGCCGTATCGATCTTTACGCCCATCTTTATTTCGATCTTGAGTAAGAGTTTTGGCTGCAATTCTAAACTCTTCCCAAGTTTCAGGCAATTTTTTGATACCTGCTTGTTTAAATAAGCTAGGACGATAAAAAATAGCAGTATTGTTAGTACCCAATGGAATTGACCAAGTGTGGCCGTCGAGTTCCATTGACTCAAATAAAGCTGGATCGATTTCTACTTTCAGGGGAGATTTATCTAACCATTCTTCTAAAGGTCTAATTGCTTCTAATTCTACTAGCTGACCTGCAATTGTGGGATTGTACCAGAGTAAATCTGGTGGTGTATTTCCCACTACTGAGGTTAAGATTTTTGGCATCTGTTGGTCTGGTTGACCAACATAGAAGGCTTCGATTTTGATTTTGGGGTGAGTTTGATTAAATTTGTTTACGAGAGATTGAAATATGTCGCGATTTGGCGGCGGGTTGATGCCATGCCACAGGGTAAGATAAATAGGGTCGCTGTTTTTAGATTGGGAATTTGGATAATTTTGACAACCGCCTAAAATCAGTAAAGCGAGCGTCAAGATAATGGAAGAGATTAGTTTCCCTTGTCTTCGCCAGCGGCGAATGATTCGAGATTTAATTGTGCCAACAAATTGAGATAAAATCATTGTAAATCTTATTAGTCCGCGTAGGCGGACTTTGTTTGTCTAGCCGCGATTTCAATCGCCAGGATATTTTTAAAATTTGTAGTAAGGTGGGTGCTGCCATAATTTATATCTTACATTATATCTTACATTAAAAAATGTATTTTCCAAGCACCACCTACCCTACAACTTAAATCTGGTAGCATCTAAGAAATCTGCTGAGAGTTGATTTATCCGTCCTTCCTCTTGATTTTGAAATAGAACTGTAAAAGCACCTGCTCCTAGTCTATCTTGCGGCCACATCCGATAGCAATGTAAAGTTGTTAAATGAGATTGATGAGCTGCCAAATCAGGAACTTCAACTGGCTGAAATTGGGGAAACTTAGCGATAAACCATTCTGTGACTTGTTCATTTTCTGCGGGTGAGTAAGTACAAGTCATATAGGCGAGATATCCTTGCGGTGCTACTATTTTAGCCGAGTTCGCTAAAATTCTTTTTTGACGATTGGCATTACTATTTATGGTTACTGGATGGAAGCATCCGGGGGCTTTTTCTCCTTTAGCAAGTAATGATTGACCCGTACATGGGGCATCTACTATTACTAGGTTAGCAGTTTGAGGTATGATTTCTGCTAATTTTTCTGAATCGGCACTGGTGACAACGGATTGGCTAATTTGGCAACGCTTGAGGTTAGAGATTAACATTCCGATGCGTTTGCCAATAACTTCGTTAGATATGAGTAATTCTGGGTGTAATATTTTCCAAGCAAAGATACTTTTACCTCCCGGTGCAGCGCACATATCTAAGATTAGTTTAATTGGTTGAGATATAGTTAATAATAGGGAGGCGGCGAAGATTGAAGAAAAGTCAAGACAGTAGTAATGTCCGCTTTCATGAAGTTGATGTTTTCCTGGTTTGGTATTGATGGCAAGTCTATCTACAAATTCGGGTTGCCAAGTTGTGGGAGTTTCAACAGTAAAAGGGTGGATTATTGGTTTTGATTCTAGCCAAAGTATGCAGGGATTAAAGGGTTGAGGATTGACTATTGCTTGGATAAATCTTTCTTGTTCTGTGGTGTCGGTAAATAGGTTACGGGTGAGTTTTAGTAAGAGGTTAGAAGGTTTTTCCATATTTAAGAAGGTACGATCGTCTGTTAGAGATTTAAACTATTACTCTTAGAGGCAATCATTTTATCCTATCGCTATGAAACTACTCAATGGTAGGCAAGCTGAGATTTCCCTGCAAAAGCCAAACGGTTACTGTCTCAACCTAGAACATCTTAGAGGCAAGAATAAATAGGAATTACGCACCCAACTAAAGAAACCGGGTTTTTTGACGAAAATACTTCGTTTTTACCCAAAGATTCTCTCAAAAACCCGGTTTCTGGAGCCCCATGTGTAAGTCCTACTTAAGCTGAAGCCGCCAGGGGTTAAAACCCCTGTCTAATAAATGAAGTCCTCCTCAGAAACTCAATCTAGTTTTGAGGCGCAAGCAACCAGCTCAAACCCAAGAGATTGAGCTGTTTTCTCCAGCTTAGAGACAATACGTTGTCGATATTTCTGTTCGTAATAGTCAGCACCTGAATCGGCATAAGCGGTTTTTGTACTCCAGAGGTGATAGAAGATGCGGGCTAGCTTGTGGGCAGTAGCGGTATTAGCCTCTGGAGCGCCCAATCTGGCTCGTAACCGACGATAAAAAGCCCCCAAAGCTGATTGAGAGCGAGATAAAGATTGAGCAGCTAAACGGAAGGCATTAGCAGCCCGATTAACTACACAACGGGTATGAGAACTTTTGACTTTACCGCCTGTAATCCTCGCAGACGGACACAACCCTAACCAAGAACAAAAATGCTTAACAGTGGGAAAACGAGTAGCATCCAATCCGACTTCCGAGAGCAGAGCTTGTACTGTGAGGACATCAAAACCAGGGATTTGAGTAAAATCTACTCCACTAATCCGATACAACTGATGGCGCAAGTCAAAATTGGGTTCGTGACCTCTGGGCTTTCTGTTACCCCGTTTGGGAGGGTCTGGTGGAGGATGGTTTTCTTCGCTAGCAAAGCTAGCTAAATATCGCTCAATCTCCACATCGCAGCTAGCAATTTGCTCTTGATAGATGTCGTAGAGTTGTAACTCTTGTTTTAACACAAATATATGCTCAACTCGATAGTCTCCACTCAAGGCTTTAGCAATATCTGCGGTACTACTTTTAATCCGAGAATTTTTCAAATTAGCTAAGACTTGAGGATTCCTTTCTCCAGCTACAATGGCGCGGATAATTGCCATCCCAGTGACTCCTGTGATGTCACTGATGACTTTATGTAGTTGCAGATTCATTTGAATTAATGCTTTCTGCATCCGCAGTACGTGGCTGCTACTGCTTTTGATTAAGTTATCGCGGTGGCGAATGTAACTACGTAGAACACAACTTTGGTCATCAGGACGAAAGGAACCGGACAATAAACCATAAGTATGTAGCTGTTGCAACCATTGACAATCCAACACATCACTTTTTCTGCCCGGTACGGTTTTGACGTGATGGGCATTCACCAGTTTGACTTCGATACCCCTGGCTTCAAAAATTTGAAAGGCTGGTATCCAATAGACTCCTGTCGATTCCATCGCGATGGTGTCTATCCCACATTCCACTAACCATGAGGCCATCTCGATTAAGTCAGGGGTAAAACAGCCAAATTTACGTACATTCTGTGACGTTCGATCAGGTGGAACGCAAACCCAGTGTTCTTGTGAGCCAATATCTATACCTGCGGCATTTGGGTTAATCTGGGTGAAATTAGACATTTCACCCGCAACAGGTTTGCTTATCTTGCATCGGATCATTTAGATGACTCCTCTTGGCGCTCGAACGAAAGGAAGTGTCCCGATTGGTGGGCGGATGTGATCTTAGATTCTCCTCAACGGGATAGGGTAATAGCCCTTCACCAATGTCATAATCATCATGCCCACGACCACGCTCTGAATCAGGCTCAAAATCGCACTATTGATTTGTCGGTCTTTGACTCTCAGGACACAGGGATAATATATCCGACTGGCAACTTTTGGGCTAGCTTTACTGTTTCTGTGATTCATAACGGGCACGCCGGGCCCGTGGAACGCTCTGAAGAGGACTAATGAGTTTTCTTAGTCCTCTTCAGAGGACTCGATCTTTGAGACAGGGGTTTTAACCCCTGTCGGAGTGAGGGTTTGACGTTAAGTTGAAACACCTTGGGCGAAAGCCTAAGTCCATACCGTACTTATGAGTTAAAAGTTGCGTAAATGCTATATTTTTCACGCCTTAGTATTAATTTCGATGCCAAATAGTTGTACCATCCTTCTGATCGATTAAAGTAATACCTCGATCTTTAAGTTCATTACGAATGCGATCGCCCTCAGCAAAATTCTTAGCTTTCCTTGCTGCTAATCGCTGCTGAATTAAAATCTCAATATCCTTATCGGTTAATCCTGATTGATCAGCAGAAAGAGTCGCACTCGCCGGAACAAGATTAGTAAGTCCTAAAACATGGAGCAAACTAACCAGTGTATGCCACTTTTGTTGTATAACTTCCCCTGGCGTTTCTATTTTTCCCCCATGAATCAAAATATTGCGATCGCGCCGTAATTCCTTCGCCAATTCAAACACAACCGCTAAAGCATTAGGAGTATTAAAATCATCATCCATAGCCGATTGAAATTGCTGCACAGCCTCCTTATCTTCTAGGGCTAATTTCCAACCAAACTGGGAACCGTATTCATGCCCAAAAAGAAACCCTTCATTAATAGTATTCCAACCATTTTGAGCAGATGCGATCGCATCATCCGTAAAATCAATCGGTTTGCGATAATGAGCCGTCAACACAAACAACCGCACCACCATCGGGTCAGTGGGTTTATCCAACAACTCCCGAATTGTAATAAAATTCCCCAAAGACTTCGACATCTTCTCGCCATTCACCTTTACCATGCCATTATGCAACCAATAAGTTGCTAACGGCTGGCCAGTCACCGCTTCCGATTGGGCAATTTCATTCTCATGGTGAGGAAAAATTAAATCAGAGCCGCCGCCGTGAATATCAATGCGATCGCCAAAACTTTGACGTACCATTGCTGAGCACTCTATGTGCCACCCAGGGCGGCCCGAACCCCAAGGCGAATCCCATGCCGGTTCCCCAGATTTAGCCCCCTTCCACAACGCAAAATCAAAGGGATCTTTCTTTTTTTGAGCCTCTGCGTCCTCCGATTCTACCCTACCGCTAGCGCCAGCTTGCATCTCATCAAACTTGCGGCCCGAAAGCTTTCCATACTCAGAAAATTGCCGGACTTTATAGTAAACATCGCCTCCCGACGCATAAGCATAACCCTTACTTTCTAACTCGTGAATCAGCCGTTTAATGCCATCCATCGTATGAGTTGCGCGGGGATACTCATCCGCCTCCAAGACATTTAAACGCTTCATATCCTCAAAATAAGTCTGAGTGTAGCGTTCCGCTACTTCCTCCATTGAAGATCCCTCTTTTCGGGCGCGATTAAGGATTTTGTCGTCAATATCAGTAAAATTCTGGACGTAGCGCACCTCATAGCCCCGCCACGTCAAATATCGGCGCACGACATCCCAAGCAATATAAGAACGCGCATGACCCAGATGGCAGTTATCGTAGACTGTCACGCCGCAGCAATACATCCGCACTTTTCCCGGTTCTATGGTTTCTAAGGGTTCTACCCGACGAGTCAAGCTGTTGTATAGTTTTGGGCTCATGGCTGGTGTTGATTAATCTACTGCAAGCGTAGAGTGCTTTATCCATACTAAGACCTAACGCCCCTGTCCCGGCAGAAGATACCGCCTAGAAGGCGGCATTACAGGGTTTATGTCATGGAATCATGACATAGGGTTTGATGGCGATCCCCAATTACGAGCAAATGTCAGGAAACCATGACATAACGATCCCCAGTTCCTTGTAAATACGTATATGTACTCATAATCAGGCTCAAAACCCCCTTGACCGAATCAGAATTTTTCTGCAACATATAGGACAAAAGCGATCCCCGCGATCCCAAAGAAATGCTTTCATTAGCATTTTGACTACTTAGATAGCGGTTAATGTGGCGAGCCACAAGCGTGAGGAGCAGCCTCAACCATTGTCGAAGAGTCCATCTTGTCTAGCAGGAATCATGGGAAACGCTTTCGTTCGCCAGGATGAAGCGTAAGGGAGCCAAAAAATTAAAGCCCCGGATTGAGAAGGGGACTTAAAAGACGAACAAGAGGCAAGGCTTTCAAGGTGGGAGCGATCGCCAGCTAGGACTTAATATCCAGTCCTAATAGCTTTTAACTCCCAAGGCGCAAACATCTAAGTGTTTCCCAAAACCTAACTTGCCGTCGTAATTACTGGAGAACAGACTCATGGCCAAAGAACGCCCACCTTTAGAAGACATGACTTTGCGGCAACTGCGTAGAGTTGCCAGTGAATATGGAGTCTCTCGCTATAGCCGGATGCGTAAATCGCAACTTCTGGGTTCAATCCAGGAAATTCAACGCACCAAATTTTCATATAGTCCATCTACTACACTAGAGGCACAAGAAACAGTGGAAGCAGCAAAATTTGAACTAGGTCAAGAAGATCGTACTGGCGGCTCTCTGTCATCTGTCGATGAGGGTTTGGCAGATTTGCCCGATGGATATGGCGAAAGCCGGATTGTGTTGATGCCCCGCGATCCTGAATGGGCTTACACTTACTGGGATATTCCCAACAGTCACAAAGAAGAACTGCGTCGCCAAGGTGGCCAACAAATCGCCCTCCGGCTTTACGATGTCACCGACGTTAATCTCGAATATCAAAGTCCTCACAATATTCAAGAATATCCCTGCGATGAATTAGCCCGCGAGTGGTACGTGCCGATCCCTGTGAGCGATCGCGACTACGTAATCGATATCGGCTACCGTTGCGCCGATGGCCGCTGGATCGTTCTTGCCCGTTCCGCCGAAGTCCGCGTTCCCCCCGTCTACCCTAGCGACTGGATTGAAGATCAATTCATCACCGTAGGTTGGGAAGAAGATTTACGCGGTAAAACCTTCTTGGAACTGGTTCCCCCCAGCAAGAAAGTGGCACCTGCCAGTGCTGGCAACCCCATCTACGAACAAATCTTTGGCATGGCCGAATCTGCCGAAGCAATGCGGGTAGCCGGTTCCGTCTTCGGTTCGATGCAGCACGTCGCTGGTTCCATTCAGCAAGTCGCCATCCACGAACAAGCTTTGAGTTCCTATGTCTTCCCCTCCGGTGTGGGTATGTGGGCAGTTCCCACCACCTCCGGGCTAACGATGTCTGGGGTTGGTCTAACGATGTCTGGAGTAGGCTTTGGTGCTTCCATGCCTCCAGCCAAGCCTCGCAAGTTCTGGTTAGTTGCTGACGCTGAATTGATTGTTTATGGTGCTACTGAACCCGATGCTACGGTTTACATCGGCGGACAACCGATCAAACTGAATCCCGATGGCACTTTCCGCTATCAGATGTCTTTCCAAGACGGCTTGATTGACTATCCGATTTTCGCAGTCGCAGCAGATGGCGAACAAAACCGCGCTATCCACATGAAGTTTACCCGCGAAACCCCCGATCGTCGTACCAATACTAAAGAGGAAGCTGTTCTAGAATGGCTTGGTTAAGGGCCTTTGCAGGCTTTGGGAGTAGCTATGCCTATGGCAAGCTACGGTAACACATCCATCTGTGCCAATTTTTTAACCAGCACAAGGTTCAGTTTGGACAGCAACTCATTTGTTACCGTTAAGTTCAGACAACAACCCATAACACCCCCTATACACCGTTCTCCTCTTCTTTAGGAGCGGTGTTTTTTGTATAGGACTTACGCATGGGACTCCAGAAACCGGGTTTTTGAGAGAATCTGTGGTCACAACGAAGTATAGCAACCGCCAGGGCGGTTAGGGGCTAGGGGCTAGGGGCTAGGGGCTAGGGAAAGAAGGAAAGAGAGGAAAGAGGGGAAGAGAGTCAATAGTTTGGGCCCTGAGTGAGTGTCTTAACCGTTGTGGCGGTTGCTATATTTTCGTAAAAAACCCGGTTTCTTTGGTTGGGTGCGTAAGTCCTGTTGTGGTCAGAGGGCGATCGAGAATGTCTTATGTAGAAATTGCTTAAATTAAATAAATTAATACTTTCTTGAATTTTTATTGCAAAGCCTAATTTATCTTCACCAAAAAATTGAAAATCGAGTTAAGAGAGAGGAGGCGATCGCAATGGGAAGCCTAGACAATGGCGCGATCGCAGCACCCATTCCCTAAGATAGAAGACTTCTAGTCAAACTAGGCATTCATTCTCAGCCTTAATTCCTGGATCGAAAATGATAAATAGTAAACCTTTAGTTCAATTTCTTAGAAGCGTAACCCCAAAAGTCAAAATAAAAAATTTTTCGTTTTTACATTTATCCTTTGTGTGGCGAAGGACACGACTTTACTGGCTGGGATTATTTGCTAGCATCATCTTAGGTATCTTATTTTTATTTATTCAACCCGCACTTACTCAGCAACCAACAGTTTTGACGATGCTCATGCAAGGTCAAGACCTCCTTAACTGGAGGCCTTTTGTCGAAGAATTTGAACAGAAAAATCCAGATATTCGCATCAACTTAGTAGAAGGGCCATTTGATAGTAATCTCATAGAAAATCTTTACACCTCTGCCTTCTTGTTAGGAGACTCGCCTTACGACATTATCAATATGGATATTGTCTGGGTTCCCAAGTTTGCAGCGGCAGGTTGGATAATGGATCTTAGTAATAAAATTTCCTCAGAACAACTATCAAAATTTGTCCCCGGTAACGTTGAAGGCGGACGCTACAACGGCAAACTTTACCGCATTCCTCACGCCTCCGATGCGGGAATGCTCTACTACCGTAAAGATATTTTAGAACAAGCTGGAGTCGAACCGCCCGAAACTTTTGAACAAATGGTAAATATTTCTCAAAACTTGCAGAAACAGGGAAAAGCAACTTGGGGTTATCTCTGGCAAGGCAAACAATATGAAGGAGTATCGGCCATGTTTGTAGAGGTATTAGAAGGTTTTGGTGGCTTCTGGGCAAACCCTCAAACCTTTGAAATTGGACTGGATAAACCAGAGGCAATCAAAGCAGTTGAATTTCTTAAAAGTACAATTGCTAGCGGCATTTCACCTCCGGGAGTTACGACTTACGGGGAAGAAGAAACTCGCATTTTGTTTCAAAATGGTCAAACAATTTTCTTAAGGAATTGGCCCTATGTTTGGAAACTGGCTAATGTCGAAGGCTCGAAGATTAAAGGTAAAATTGCGATTAAGCCTATGCTACACGCCGCTGGTAAAAAGGGCGGTTCCTGCTTAGGGGGATGGGGTTGGGGTATTTCCAAAACTTCGCGTCATCCAGAGGCAGCTTGGCGAACAATTCAGTATCTCACCAGCGAGGAAACGCAGAGAAAGTTTATTTTGCAAACCGGGTTTGTTCCTAGTTATAAATCGCTTTTTACTGACCGAGAAGTTGTTGCTCTGTATCCCCATTACCCAGAATTATTAAAGGTAGTAGAACAGTCAGCTTTGCGTCCTCCCTTGGCTCAATATGCTCAAGCTTCGGATATTTTGCAGCGTTATCTGAGTGCGGCTTTTACTGGGCGGATGAGTTCCGAAAAAGCAATGAAAGCAGCAGCAAGTGAAACCCGTAATTTGCTGGGAAGTTTTAAATCTTCTTAGGCTAATGGCTAATTGCTAATGGCTAATTGCTAATGGCTAATTGCTAATTGTAATTAGCTAGAGTAATAGGTATGACAAAGATAGACAATTATCAATCCTTAAATACATGACAATAGACACGATACGGCGACGGGAACAAAAGACGGGTTGGATATTAGTAGCACCAGCATTAATTTTGCTGATAATCGTATTTGCTTACCCCAATCAATGACATTTTAATCCGTTTAGGACTAATTAAAATAGGAATTAATTGGCTGGGAGATCCAACTTTGGCAATGATGGCAGTTGTGCTAGCAGATGTTTGGAAAACTACCCCCTTTATCGCTTTGCTTTTGTTAGCAGGTTTGCAGTCAATCTCCCCAGATTTATATGAAGCTCATGCAATTGATGGTGCGACTCGATGGCAGAGTTTCCGGCAGATTACTTTACCGCTATTACTGCCCCAAATTGTGATAGCATTGTTGTTTAGATTTGCCCAATCGTTCGGTATTTTTGACTTGATTCAAGTGATGACGGGAGGAGGGCCAGCAGGAGGAACTGAGACTATTTCTATCTACATTTACAGTACAGTAATGCGCTACCTAGATTTTGGCTATGGAGCGGCGTTAGTAGTTTGTACCTTCTTATTCCTGGTAGCAGCAGTTGCTATTGCTGCCCATTTATTATCTAGAGCGCGAGCAAATTAGGTAACACTACCCTCTGGGTGGTATTTTTACCGCCCAGAGGGCGGCGTTACGTTTTAAAGAAGTTTCAATTGGTCAATTTAACAGTAAAAAATGGCTATTGCACGACAAAAAACAACTCAAAAAGATTTCAATATTGGCTTGATTATTTTGCCAGTTACTATTTTTTTAGTAGTCGTTTATTTCATGGGGCCGATTTTGTGGCAGGTATTGACTTCTTTCAAGGTTAATGCAGATATTTCTGCTGTTCCTAATGTCTATATTCCTAGACAAATCACCTTCGATCATTACCTTTCTCTGTTCCGCCGTCGCCCTTTCACCCTCTATATTTTAAATAGCGCCTTCGTTTCCATTAGCTCAACATTGCTGTGTTTAGCATTTGGTGCTCCCGCAGCTTATGCTTTGGCGCGGTTGCGACTTTGGGGTGAGAAAATTATCCTTGCTAGCGTCACGATTGTGACGCTTTTTCCGGGTGTACTACTATTTTTGGGGTTGTTGGAAATTGTCAAAGCTTTGAATTTAGGAAATAATTATTTAGCGTTAATTATTCCTTACACTGCTATAAATTTGCCGCTGACTATTTTGGTAATGCGGAGTTTCTTTCAACAGTTGCCTAAAGATTTAGAAGATGCAGCAAAAATTGACGGCTATAACACTTTTCAAATGCTGTGGCAAATTATTTTGCCGATAACATTACCAGCGTTAATAACAACAGGAATTTTGACTTTCATCTGTGCCTGGAATGAGTTCATTTTTGCTCTTACTTTTATTACTCGCGAATCTATGAAAACTATTCCCGTAGCAACAGCTCAACTAAGTGGAGCGTCAATGTTTGAAATTCCTTATGGCCCAATTGCAGCCGCTACAGTTTTGGGAACTTTGCCTCTGGTACTTCTAGTTTTGGCATTCCAGCGCCGTATTGTCCAAGGTTTAACTGCTGGTGCAGTTAAAGGATAATTGTTAGTGGTTAGTTGTTCGTTGTTGGAACTACCAATTAGAAAAAGGGACTAGGGGCTAGGGGCTAGGGACTAGGGAAAGAGGGGGAGCAGGGGAGCAGAGGAGCGAGGGAGCAGGGGAGCGGGGGGGAGATGGGTAATTAGCCATTAGCAATTAGCCATTAGCAATTACCAATTACTAATTACCAATTACCAATTACCAATTACCAATTACCATCATGGCCAGACTACAACTGATAGAAATCAATAAAACTTATAGTCCTAAAATTGTTCCTGTTAAAGACATTAGCTTAGATGTCCAAGAGGGAGAATTTATCACTTTATTAGGGCCGTCTGGGTGTGGAAAATCCACAACGTTGCGGTTAATTGCAGGGTTAGAACAACCGACTAGGGGGAAGATTGCGATTGGCGATCGCAACGTCACTCATCTCAGACCAGGCGATCGCGACATTGCGATGGTATTTCAAAGTTACGCCCTCTACCCCCACATGACAGTCTATGAAAATATGGCTTCTAGTTTAAAACTGCACAAAACTCCCACCGCCGAAATCAAAAGGCGTGTAGAGGAAGTTGCAGAATCACTGGGATTGACTGAATTAATGGAGCGCAAACCCAGTAAAATGTCGGGAGGACAGCGACAACGGGTAGCATTAGGTCGCGCGTTAGTGCGTCAACCAGAAGTATTTTTACTAGATGAACCATTAAGCAATCTTGATGCTTTACTTAGAGAGCACGTTCGTGCGGAATTGAAGCAGTTATTTAAAACGCAAAAAGCGCCTGTAGTTTACGTTACTCACGATCAAACTGAAGCGATGACGCTTTCAACAAAAGTTGCAGTTCTTAACAATGGTATTGTGCAACAACTCGATCCACCCCATAGAATTTACACCCATCCATCAAATCAATTTGTAGCTGGTTTTGTTGGCAGTCCCCAGATGAATTTACTGAAGCTAAAATGTGAAGGCAATGATGCTATTTTGGGTAAATTCAAAGTGCGTTTACCGCAAATGTTGACAACTCCTCCAGAGATTATTTTAGGTATTCGCCCGGAGCACGTTCGCATTGCTCAATCGGGAGATTTTCAGACAATTGAAGGTCAGGTTTATTTGGTGGAAAATTTGGGAATGCAGAATTTAATTAGCGTCCGAGTAAATGGTGCAGAAGATGTAAAAGTGCGGGCGTTGACTCCACCAGATCAAAACTTAAATGAGGATAGGGTGACGCTGGCTTTTGCACCTGAGTTAATTCACTGGTTTGATGTAAATAGTGGCGATCGGCTATGAAGGTAATGATGCTGCAAATAACTAGGATTAAAAAATTAATAACTTGATGAATTACTGCGGCTGACTATCTAGCACTGCTTTCCGTTATATCCGACAATCGATCAAGTTATTTATTTTTCAGTCCTTAGTCATTAGCCATTAGCAACTTGAGTAATTTTAGGAATCCTATCTGATTGGTAAGTAGCGATCGCATTTCTGATGAAGTGCTAATCGTGTGCTTGTGTGGAGCTGGTTCTGAATTACTTTTTTCCTGGGCATCGCATCCAAAAAGAATTATAATACAGTTTAGCAACCTAATATTAGACTGCGCTATAATTGTGTCATTGGAAAATACTAGAGAAACTCACGTTTCAAAATACAAGGTTGCTGGATAATTACATTTAGGACACTCAGAAATAAGCTTGTCTCTAAAACTGTAGTATTTAGGTATTATGCAAATCTTTCTGTCAATTAATAAAGAATAACATTGTAAACCAATAGAGTTAGGCAAAGTCAAAATATCAACTAAACGCAGTTTGTCAGGATTGTATAAATAAACTTGATCAGACTGATCTCCATCTGGTGAAGACAAGTTATTAGAACCAAAAGCAGCCTCAAAAAGATGCAACATATCAGTAGGTTCAGAGCTAGAACATATATCTATAATTTTATTGATGGTTTCATTAGAAATTTTACGCAGGTATGTTCCATGTTCGTGGCATTGCCCAATCTCTTCTATTTCACCATAAGTAAAGCAATAAGCTTTTTCACCTGTTGTGAAAGGAAGTCTTACGTATTGGTATAGATCTAGCTCTTCAACAGTACAACTTTTTAATAAATCTATTAGATAAAGATAAAATTTAAGAAGAGTATTGCTTGTGTCAGGAATTCCTATAACATCTGGCTTGGAAATGCCCCTTAAATCACTATTCCTGAAACAATGGTTTCTCACACCATATGGTAATGTTCCCTCTTCACAAGGCAATATTAATCCTTGATTTAAAACAACAATAAAATTTGTCCATACTGATGAGGTATTTTTGCACATAAAGTCTTTAACCGTTTCAGCTAAAGTCGTCCATTTCAAGCTGCAATCATATGCAAATAATATTCCGAAACGATTGTCAGAACCCTCAAGTTTTTTAAATGAAGCTATATTATTTAATCCTTCGTTTATATCATCTCGAGAGCTCAATCTTGACTTTACCTGTATAACGCCATAAACACTTTCAATTGCTAAAAATGAAAGACTTGAATAGCTAAGTAACATAGGACTATTAAGAGAGTCATAGATTGCTATGTCAATTTGGTTGCTTGGATGTCCAGTTTGAGTGACAATACGAACACTTGACTTGGAAACACCGTATTTCAAAGGAAGGTATCCTGTAGAGGATAGAAATTCTCTTAAAATCGCTTCTCGAATATCGCCCAGATCTGCTGGCTGCTTTCTGTGGGGTGATGATCTCTCATATTTTTTGAGAAGTTCATCTTGAATGAAAGTAAACTCTCTCTCCAGTCCTTGAAATTCAGTGGATTTTTCTCGAAACTCTCTAGCCTTTGATTTTAACTCTGAAATTGACTTGTGGATAGGGTCTGGCTCTTTCATTTTATGAGTATTTTTTGATTTTGATATCAGTTTATTTCCAGAAAATATCGCATATTTGTACCTTTGGTCAAGATATACTCAAAAAGTTAGGATTTTGCAGTATTTCATAGATTAAGCGTTCTAGTACCCATTATAGTCCTAAATTATCGTTACATAGCGTCATCCACAGCAGCAAATTCGATAACCCCGATAACCCCGCCACCGATATCTACCTGCAACTCGTCAAAAAACACCACTGCCCCAAATCCACAGAAGGTACACCCCGCACCCTCACCGATCTCAAAATCTACTGGCAACTCCTAGACTGGGATAAACACCCCATCCTCATGTTCTACGAAGAGGCGAAACCCCAAGGTTTTAGCCAAACTTTTCTCGATTTTCTCGATCGCTTCGACGCTACAATCTGCGTTATTACCGACTCACCCCATCCCACCATTCCCACCTTCTCACCCCAAGACCCGCACCTGATTCAAGCTATTATTACTTGGCTACAACGGACTATTTTAGAAATCTAATTTATAAAGGTTTTCCCATTAATAAACCTCATCATGGGAGCCAACATCAACTAAAACAATCAGAGATTCTTCTGACTCCTCATCTTGAGCAAATGTGAATATAATACGACAATCATAAGCGACTGAACAAGACCATAAACCCTCCAAAGAACCTGTTAATTTATGAGATTTTAAAGAGGGAGTAAGAGGATCGAGACTTAACAAATTAAGCACATTAATAATCCTGTCTCTCATTTCAGGATTCTTCTTTATAAGTTTTCGGAAAGCCCGTTTAAAGCTATTATCCCAAACTATCTTCATCGTCTTTATCATCCCATAAATCAGCAATTAAATCATTCACACTTCCTTTTTTTGCTGTTCCTTGTTTTAAAGACTCCAAAGTAGCTTTAGCATTGGCAGCAATCTCTAAACGTCGCTTTTCAATTCTTCTTTTTTTGATTAGCTCAAACAAATAGTCTTGATCGTCAAGAGAGAGTTTCTCAACAGAATCTATAATTTCTTGAAAAGATATAATGCTCATATTTTTTATCCTTTTAGTAGGCGCGTTTGAAAGCAGAACTAAAACTAACTTCCACTATTATTCCTCGATCATTTTTCTCAGTTCGTTAATATTAGAGGAAAACTTCAGTTCACCTTTTTGGTGTTCGACCTGCGCTAAATTAAAGTTATCATATATCTCATCACCGCGTTCTTCACGGATGTATTGGTTTAATAACATTTGAATCTCCTGCTTTTCATCGGTAGAAAGACCTTTAATTACCTCGACTACATCATTAAAGGTCATCATTTACCAACCCTCACGGTATCGAGCTACTTTTAATCATGCCATAGCAACGCCCCAACTCACCGAACCCAACTTCCACGCCTTCCCTCCAACTCCTCTGCATCGACGGCAGCAAATTCGATAACCCCCATAACCCCGCCGCCGACATCTACCTACAATTGGCTGCAACGCACTATTTTAGAAATTTAAAAGAAAATTTCCAGTAAAATAGGAATAACTAAGTTGGAGTCGTTTATGTCCCTCTCATCCCCTTCTCAAACCACTACTATTGAGATCGTACTTCCTCAAGACCGCAAAACAATACTTGAAAAAGCGGCAACTCTCGAAGGTCTGAGTTTAAGTGAATATCTCCTCAAGATTGCTACCGAGATTGCCGAACAATCTCTCC
This sequence comes from Kamptonema formosum PCC 6407, assembly GCF_000332155.1. GTDB lineage: Bacteria > Cyanobacteriota > Cyanobacteriia > Cyanobacteriales > Microcoleaceae > Kamptonema > Kamptonema formosum. The sequence goes on from NZ_KB235904.1 coordinate 642,624, forward strand.
TGAAAACAGAATCAATTACTCTCTCAGAGAAAGACTGGGAAATTGTCACTTCTGCAATTAACAATCCTCCCGAACTCAATTCGGCTCTAAAAACTGCTATTAACCGTTATAAACAAGAAAATTTAGAAAAATAAATGGAATGGATTATTTGCTCAATTGAAGACAATCGGGCGATTAGAGATAATTTTGATTGCGGCATACCCGAATTAAACGAATATCTGCAAAAATACGCCAAGCAAAACCACAAAAAAGGTATGGCTAAAACTTGGGTAGCTATTCCTAAGTCTGGAGAAGGCGAGGTCGTCGGTTATTACTCAATTAGCATGGCTGAATTAAAACGAGAATCCCTCCCAACTCAATTGACTAAAGGATTACCCCGTTATCCTATTCCAGTCATGCGAATCGGTAAATTAGCCGTAACCCAAGCCATGCAAGGAAAACGCTTAGGAGAAACTTTATTGGTTGATGCTTTTGCTAAACTTATTCATTTATCAGCAGATATCGGAGTATTTGGTGTAACAGTTGATGCCTTAAACGAGTCAGCCAAAGCATTTTATCTGAAATATGGATTTATTCCTTTAGAAGAAGATGAATTTTCGCTTTTTATTGCCCTAACAAAAATCAGAGAAGAATTGACATAGAATTTCAGCTAACCCTCCAACTCTTCTGCATCAACACTAATACTAAAGCACCTAAACACAGCGCGGCATTAGAAAATTTTCGACCCAGTGAAACAGAAATTCTCTGCGTTTCATCACAAGATTTAGCAGAAATTTACTCCTATAGAATTGATACCGATCGTCAATCATCTTCTAGTATTAGCAATTGCTGATCCAGTTTTTTCAGCCGCTCATGTACAATTTCTTCCGAAAGAATTCGCTTGCGAATTGCTTCAGTAAGCGCTACTTTCTCAGCTAACAATAAACGCCGTCGAATCCCATCAATTTTCCCAGTCGATCCACGTTTTGGATCGAATTCATCTGGGCGACGATTGTAGATTTCCCGCAGTAATTTTTCCGCACCTGCTACTCGCACCTGATAACCTGAACGCATCTCTTCATAGACAGCTTTTGGTAACACTCCCGACTTCAACAAACTATCTAATTCATCCTGTGCTGCTTTAGATGTAATTAACTGAGCTTGTAATTCTTCTATCTGCCGCTTCGCCTCTGAAAATTTAGATAAATTTAACCGTTTTACTACCCAAGGTAAGCTCGATCCCTGACCAACTAATGATACCAAAACACAGCCGTAAATTAAAGCGATTAGACCTTCGCGGCCTGGTAATGTCGTAGGTAAACTTAAGGCTAAAGCCATTGATAATGAGCCTTTGATATTACCTAAAAAAAGTAAATGTTGCCAGGGTAAAGGAATTGGACGATCTATCCAACTAATTCCTGCTAAAAGTGGATATACTGAGAGAATTCGACCAGCTTGAAAAGCACAAATAGCAATTAAAACAGCAGGTAAAGCGTTCAATAGTGTAATCAGGTTTATTTCTACACCAATTAGTAGAAAAATAAAAGTATTGACACTAAAACTGGCATATTCCCAGAAACTTAATAAGGTAATACGGGCAGAAGCGGAAGGGGTGCGAGAAAGTCCTAGATTCCCAAAAATTAATCCAGCTACAACTACAGCGACAGCACCCGAAACACCTAGAGATTGTCCTACCTGAAAAGTGCCTAATGCAACTGCAACTGTCAATAATAAGCTGCTGAGAGGATCGTCTAAACGTTCAAATACAGGTATGCTTAAATAGCCCAAGATTAACCCAACAAAGATTCCTCCTAAAGATATAAATAGGAGGTCTTTTACTCCCTCTAAAAAGGTCAGCGAACCAGTTGAATATACTTTTAAAATCAGGTTGAATAAAACTAGGCCGGTGGCATCATTAAATAAGGTTTCTCCTTCAACAATGGTAGAAAGCCTTGAGGGTACAGGTATATTTTTAAAGACGGCAATCATGGAGACGGTATCTGTGTTTGCCAGGACTACTCCTAGAAGTAAAGCGGGTATCCAAGTCAGTCCCAGGCTAAATTTTAAGATAATCCCGATAATAGCAGAAGAAAGTATGCTTCCAGGCACAGCTAAGAGAGCAATTGGTTTAAATGTGCTACGGAGACGACTTATATCTGTATTGATACCGGCTTCAAAGATTAAAATTGGGAGGAAAAGATTTAACACTAGGGAAGGATCTAGTCCAGTGTGACGGGGGAGCAAATCTGTCACTGCGAAACCGGCTAATACTAAACCGGTGACGTAGGGAATACGAAACCGCCGCGTTATTAGGGCAACGCCTGTAGCACCCAAGAGCAAAATAATCAGAACTATGACTAATTCTGCAACGTTTTCTTGACTATTATTAACTGCGGGATCAAGGTTTCCTAAGAGTAGTTTCTCCCAAGACCACTGCATTACTTGTATCACGTCAAATTAGCTCCAAATGCTTAGTTAGTTTATAGATTAGGTCTGTTATGACTTAGGTATCGTAACGCAAATATCAAGGTCTGAGATTGCTTCGCTTCACTCGCAATGACAGAAGATTATAAAGGTATGAAATTGCTTCGTTTCACTCGCAATGACATGAGAACGTATTGATTGCGTAAATCCTACTTTTTAAGCCTTCTTCCATAAGTCCTATTTGATTAATCTTTGCATATTGATTCCAAAATTCCTAGAAATTTGAGCATCTGGCGGACTAATCCTGGTTTGGTAACAACGAGAATGGTTGATTCTTGTTCTAAGACAGTTTGACCATTAGGAATCATTAGCGGTTCGTGGGGATGAGGTTGATAGCCAATAATTAAAGAGCCAGCCGGAAAGCGTGGGTCTTGGGCGATTTCGGCAACTGTCTTAGCTGCTGCGTAACAATTGCCGGGAATGGAGAGTTTTAAAACTTCGATTTGCCCTTGTTCAAAGTGCATCATTGATTCAATTTCGGGATATTCTATTGCGTTTGCCATTGATGCTACAGCTAGATCGATTGTACTGATAACGTGGTTTGCTCCGGCAATTCGATAGGGTTCTGCGAAATCAGAATCGATGATGCGGGTGACGATATGGGGAACTTTGTAGTGCTTGGCAAGGGTGACTAGGGCTAAGTTTAAGGCATCGCTGCTGAGGGTGGCAACTACTGAGCCTGCTCTGCGAATTCCTGCTTCGATTAGTACTGTGGTGCTGACGGCGCTGCCTTCAAAGGCCATAACTCCTACTTTCTCGCGAGCATATTGGCAGACGGAGGAGTTGATATCGACTACTGCGACAGTATGTCCCATTTCTAATAACTGTTGCGCTAAACGTAGTCCTAAAATTCCCGCACCGCCTACTAAAACGTACATAGTTAGCCTCTTAGAGAATAATTCTTAATGGTACATCAGATATGCTCGCTTTAGAATTAAGATACAATATTTGAAGGCTATAGTTACAATTTGCACGGGCAGCGATCGCGTTTAGATATCTCCTGAATTTCTATGAAGATATTATCTTTAATATTTCTGCTATTGACGCTATTTATTATAGGCTGTAGTTCGGTTGGATGGCGGCAGTTTCCTCAGCCGAGAGGGGAAAATATTAATAACGCCGAGCAAGTTAGTTTAAAAAAAGTTGTTTTAGAGCGAAATTTTAAGGGTAAAATGGGGCAGACAATATATGTGCCTATTTATTCTCATATTTATTATGAAAATCCCGAAAAAAGTTTGGATCTGGCGGCAACTTTGAGTATTCGTAATACAGATTTAACTAATCCTATAATTGTTACTTCAGTACGGTACTATAATAGCGCTGGTAATTTGTTAAAAGAATATTTGGAGCAGGCGGTGGAATTAGATCGTCTAGCTTCGCTAGATTTTGTTGTTAATAGAACGGATAGAAATGGAGGGGCGGGAGCTAATTTTATTGTTGAGTGGTTGAGCGTAACCACTGTTTCTGAGCCGATTGTTGAGGCGGTGATGATTAGTGCTGTAGGAAATCAAAGTATTTCTTTTATTAGTCGCGGGAAATTGATTAAAAATTATCCTTAAATGGCTAATGGCTAATTGCTAATGGCTAATGGCTAATTGCTAATTGTTAATTGTTAACTGCTAATTGGGAAAAAGCCTTAGCGTCCCCAGTCTTCTTTTTCCTTCTACTTATCAAACTTCTGAAGGCGATCGCAACTGAAAGCCGAAAGTCAAAATTTTTGAAACAGGAATCGCAAAGATAGCATAAAACAAGGATTTTGACAAGAGGGGTTGTGCCATTTGTGATTGCGATCGCATTGAGTGGTAGCGGCCGTCACTTGGGTAAAATGTCAAAATCACCGCTCTGTAAGCTTTTCAAAAGTTGACAAATATTATATTCCGTGTACTTAGCTTGGTTAGGCTACAAAACTGTCAACTGTGGGGTAATGAAGCGGATAAAAGTAGTTTTGAGTAGTAGAAAGTAAATATTCATCTTTTGGAGGCGCTGATGTACTACTTACTCATCAATAACAAGAATCAAGAACTCAAAGAGCTATTTCCCGAAGGGATTCCTAGCTTTGGCCCCACTCCTGACGACTTCATCGAGATTTATGACGAGCTGAGCTATGAGCTAATTGATATACAGCCAGCATTTCGAGTCAATGTCAAAGGGTTGACAACTCAGCAAGAGCTAAGATTATTTAATCTCTACGCTGCAAATGCAGATGACCCCCAGATGATCGTTGATTCCTTCCAGTTGTTAGAGCATGGCTGGGTGACGATTCCGGTGGAGGAAGTGGAATCAGTGCTGTGGCGCGAAGGGGAGAGGGTTTTTGCTTTTGGCGGCGACTTGAGTGCTGCGATCGCCAATTAAGGCCAACCTATCTCTATTTTCTTACCTCTTGAGAGCGATGAAACCTAAAAAAATCCTTAAAAAAGTTATTGACGCAACTCTGGCGTGGGTTTGGGAGGGTGCTATCCCATCTAGAGTAGCGATCGATCGCGAATTTAGCCTCTGTATCGCAGACCTCATCTGTAGTTGTGACTGCGATCGTACACATCAGTAACAGCTCATCACTTAGTTTAAATCGATGCCGTCACTCATTAGCCTCGAAATAATCACATTCCTCCGAGTGCGGCTATCACTTATGCTTCTGGAGAAAGGCGAGATGATAAGACTATCGAGTTAAGCGCCTCTTGTCTTATGTCTACTGTCCCCATTCTTCCCAGCACCCTCACTGTCACAGCTCTTTTCAACTCTATCAATATTTTAGGTCTTCGTTTTGTCAAGACCAAAAAATTGCCCGCTCAAAAAGCCAATCCTCAAACAACCGTAACTTCTAATAAAACTGATAGAAGCTTTTATCTTCAGGGTGTCAAAAAACTTGCCAAACAAGACTTTGGAGGGGCCATAGAAAATTTCAACATGGCTCTAAATATTAATCCCGATTCCGCTTACGCTTACAACGATCGAGGCGTGGCTCGCTACAATTTGGGTGATAAATACTCAGCTTTACAAGATTTAAATATGGCAATCAAGCTCAATTCCAAAAATGCTAAATTTTACAGTAATCGGGGATTTATTCGCAGTCGCATGGGAGACGAAGCCGGAGCTCTAGTTGATTACAGTTTAGCACTAGCCATTAATCCTAAATGTGGTAAATCTTACTTGAATCGCGGGATTATTCACTACAACTCTGGGAACAAAAAGGAAGCACTAGCAGATTTTAACTCTGCGATCGAGCTAAATCCCCATCAAGCTCAAGCTTACTACAACAGAGCTGTTACTCGTTCAAATTTAGGTGATAGTAATGGTGCAATCCATGATTTAATGAAATCAGCTCAATGTCGAGGTTCTTTGTAATTTGTGATTAGTTTTTTACCATGAATATTCATGGCTATGCGATCGGAGTAGATATCGGCACTACCAGCACTAAAGCTGTTCTGTTTACAGAAAAAGGCGAGCAGGTTGGTCAATATTTCATCGAGTATCCCTTGTCTACACCCGCGACGGGAGTAGCAGAACAAGATCCAGAAGAGATTTTTGCAGCCGTTGTTAAATCAGTAAACTCAGTAGTAAAAAATAGCGCGATCAATCCGGCTGAAATTTTGTGTTTGTCCTTTAGTGCAGCAATGCACAGCTTGATTGCGATTGATAACAATAATAAGTTGCTTACTAAGAGTATTACTTGGGCCGATAACCGCAGTGCTAAACAGGCTATTTTACTCAAACAACAGGAAAAAGGACGCGCTCTTTACCGCCGCACAGGAATGCCAATTCATGCGATGTCTCCTTTGGTAAAATTAATTTGGCTTCGCAACGAACAACCAGAATTATTTAATAAATCTGCTAAGTTTATTTCGATTAAAGAATACGTTTTTTATCGATTATTTCAACAATATATAGTAGATTATTCCATAGCTTCGGCAACGGGGTTAATGAATTTACAAGCATTAGCTTGGGACAAAGAAGCACTGGAAATAGCAGGAATTACTGAACAGCATTTATCGCAATTAGTCCCGACTACGCATATAGTTCCAGATATTAACCCAGCTATTGCTGCTGAGATGGGAATTCCTGCAAATACGCCTATCGTTGTCGGTGCTAGCGATGGCGCATTATCTAACTTAAGTGTCGGGGCAATTTCACCGGGAATCGTAGCGGTGACACTAGGAACTAGCGGGGCAATTCGTGCTGTTATCGATCGACCTCAGACAGATCCAAAAGAGCGATTGTTCTGCTATGCTTTGACTGAAAACTATTGGGTAATTGGCGGTGCTGTTAATAGCAGCGGGATAATTTTGCGCTGGATTCGCGATAATTTAGGAGCAAATGAGGTCGCGATCGCCCAACAGGAAGGTCAAGACCCTTATGACTTATTAATTAATCTAGCACAAACTGTACCTCCCGGAGCGGAAGGTTTGATTTTTCATCCTTATTTAGCAGGAGAGCGATCGCCGCTTTGGAATGCTAACGCCAGCGGTTCTTTTGTCGGGATGACTCTGCGGCATACAAGAGCCCATTTAATTCGAGCAATGTTGGAAGGAATCGTTTTTAATTTATACTTAGTTGCAGGCGCTTTACAAGAGGAAATTGGCGAATTTAAAACGGTTAAGGCAACGGGAGGGTTGATGAAAAATAACTTTTTTCGGCAACTTTTGGCTGATGTTTTTCAGTGCGAGATTAACGTACTAGATAGTTATGAAAGTGGCAGTCTGGGAGCAGCAGTTTTAGGACTTTACGCACTAGGTAAAATTTCTGACTTAAATGCTGTTTACCAGATGCTCGGACAAAGTTCGCAATACCGACCAATTCCCAAAAATGTGAAGGTTTATCAGAAAATTATCCCTGTTTATACTCGCATTTTGCAGCAATTGCAAGGGGAATACGATCGCCTTGCGGTAATGGCAACACAATTGAGTGATAAATCAATTTAATTGGTAATTGGTAATTGGTAATTGGTAATGGCTAATGGCTAATGGCTAATTGCTAATTGCTAATGGCTAATGGCTAATTGCTAATTGCTAATGGCTAATGGCTAATTGCTAATTGCTAATGGCTAATGGCTAATGGCTAATTGCTAATTGCTAATTGCTAATTGCTAATTGCTACCTTCCCCATGTTCCCTATCTTCCCTCAACTCTACCTCCTGCCTCCTGCTATATCTCTCTTCATTAAGAAAAATTAAAATAGGGAACTGCTGAGTTTGGGAAGCAGTCAGCAATAAAAATGTCATATTTTCGGCATTTTCCCTATTGAATAAGGATATCTTTCCTTTGAACAATAAATCGCGGCATTGCCTAAGTCAGAAATGGTTATATCCCAATACGGTTCACTTAAGGCTGAAAAAGTGGTAAACTAGGTATTATGTACAAAAAAGGAAATCAAGGACAGTGCATTTTAAAAAATTATTATTAGAATCTCCTAAGCTCAAAAGTAAGGAGATATTCAAAGCTATAGAGGTAGCAATTCCATCAACAGCAATAGAAGCGGCGATTCTCAAAACAAACGTTAAGGAAAAACGGCATCGCGGGCTACCATCACAACTGGTAGTATGTCTAATAATAGCAATGAGCCTGTGGTCAAAAGACTCAATGCGGGATGTGTTAAAAAATCTAATGGATGGTCTTAATGAAGTATGGTTAAAAACTGGTAAATATTGGAAAGTCCCATGTAAAGCAGCTATTACTCAAGCCCGACAAAGATTAGGAGCAGGAGTAATGACACAGTTATTTCATCAGTTGGTAAAACCAATGGCTACGGTTGAAACAGTAGGAGCTTTTCTCAATGGATTGAGAATTATAGCGATAGATGGAACCTGCTTAGACATCCCAGACAGTGATGAAAATGCCAGAGTTTTTGGCCGTCCAGGGAGTCGTCCAGGTACAAGAGCTGCATTTCCAAAAGCAAGATTAGTCATTTTAGTAGAAGCAGGAACACATTTAATATTCGATAGATGAACTTAAAGTACATCTCTTAGAGCGAAAAATTCATATTCGTTCTCAAAGACCGAAGGAAGTAGTGCAAGAAATTTATGGTCTATTATTAGGACATTGGGCGGTGCGGTCATTAATTTGTCAAGCAGCTTGGGGTGCAGAGATTTCACCATTACGTCTATCTTTTACGGGAACATTACGAGTTATTCGTCGTGCACTCCCAAAATTTCAGCGATTAGAACCACAAGAACTTCCCTTTTTTTAAGTTGGTTAACTTTGGAGATACTTGACCAAAGTTTACCGGAAAGGGTGCAGAGAAATAACCCTAGAGTAGTGAAAAAGCCTGTTTCAAAATTCATCTCCAAAAAAGTTCAACATAGAGATACTGGAATAAAAATGAATCCTCCTATTTTTACTATTTTAAGCACGGCCTAGTCTTAAGTGAACCGTATTGGCTTATATTACTCTACGCGATCGCCCTGAAGATTGGCAAGAGGAACTTGAAGAAAGAGAAGCTTGGGATATCACTTTAGAGGATGGTTTAGAATGACCTTAGCAAAATCATCACGAGGTGATATATCAGCGGGTTTGTTAAAGAATTGTCCCGATTAATCCTTCATTAACTAGAAGCACTCGTATAAAAACGTAAGGCAAATCGCCAGAAGAGACAAGAGGCTAAAAAAAGTGCGATCGCTAAAACTCCCGCCCCAAAAATCCATAATATTTCTCCTCTACCGAGTAGAGTTTCTGCGGGAACAGTAGTTAGAAAAGCCACAGGTACAACGAAGGTAAAAAAGAAACGGTAAGCTGCGGGATAAGCCGCCATCGGATATCTACCTGCTTCTAACAAACCTCTAAGAACTTCAGTAACATTATAGATTTTAACAAACCAAATAGTCATCGACCCTAACATAAACCACAAACTATAAAGGCTAATCATGCCAAATGCCAAGGGTATGATACTCAAAATACAATTGATCGGCCCTATTCCTAGTTTGTTGGCTGAGTAGACTAATACCACAATTCCAAATACTAAATCCGGTATTCCCCAAGGGGAAACTGTGCGTGCGGATAGCCAAAACTGGGAACTAATTGGTTTGAGAAGTACAAAATCAAGAGTCCCTTGTTGAACTTGATCGACAATGCGGTTAAGGTTGGGTACAAGGAAGATGGCGGAAAAGCCTTGGAGGATGGTAAATATACCGAGCACGACTAGGGCTTCTTCCCATTTCCAGCCCGCGAAGGTGTAGCCAGTGCGATAGAAGAGAAACAGTCCAAATAGGCTACCAGCAAGGTTTCCAACGCTACTGAGTGCAGCTAAGAGGAAGTTAATGCGATACTCTAGTTCCGCTGCGATCGCGGTACTCCAAAATAATATAATTACGTGAAGATATCTTTGCATATTTTAATGAGTATAAAGATGCTCTTGTCAATTGATAAATAGTTACAGATAATTTGTAGCGCCGCCCTCTGGGTGGTAAAGTCACCGCCCAGAGGGCGGCGTTACGGAACAAGCCTTTAAGCCATATTATACCGCAGCATCAACTACGTATAGGTGTTACTACCAGTAGCTAGCGCGATCGCAAACATCATTTTTACTTATTGTTACATTTATGGTAACGGAAAAACTCATCGGCTAAATTTAAGCTAGATTTGCCGACAATACTGTTTGATAGATGAAACCCGAAAACCTATGCAGAAACTAACTCGAATTTTATTCTCTACCACGCTTACCTTGAGTCTGTTATGTTTCCCCAGCCAAGCCTTTGCCAAAGCTAAAATTCAGATGGCTATTCTCCTAGATTCTAGTAATAGCATGGATGGACTGATTGAGCAAACTCGCACGCAAATTTGGCAAGTTGTTAATGCCTTAACTAAAGTAACTAAAGATGGCGAAGTGCCAGAGTTAGAAGTTGCACTCTATCATTATGGTAATGACAATTTACCTTCCCAAGAAGGTTTTGTCAGACTGCTAACTGGCTTTACTCCCGAATTAGATTTAGTATCCGAAAAGCTATTCAGCATCAAAACTAACGGCGGTCAAGAATATGCTGGTTGGGTAATCCGTTCCGCTCTTAAAGAATTAAACTGGAGTAAAGATCCAGCAGATTTTCGCGTTGTTTTTATTGCGGGTAACGAACCCTTCGATCAAGGCCCGATTCCTTGGCGAGAATCTGTTACTCTTGCTACTGGGGAAAATGTTTTAGTTAACACTATCTATTGTGGTTCAGCAGAAAGTCAAGAGCGACAACTTTGGGCTTCAGGAGCTATTTTAGCACAAGGTAGTCACTTCAATATTAACCAAGACAGAAAGATTGAAGTTATCAAGTCTCCTTACGATGACCAAATTACTAAGTTGAACGATCAACTCAATCAAACCTACATTCCCTATGGTAGAGAAGGAGCAGTTGGTCAACAACGTCAGGCGATGGAAGATAGTAACGCTGGTGAAAATTTAGCACTCCGTAGTAGCTCAAAAGTTTCTGACTATTATAGCAATGCTTCTTGGGATTTAATTGATGCTCTCGATCGAGGAATTGTCACTCTTGAGCGATTATCAAATGATGCTTTACCGCCAGTGATGCGGGGTATGACTTTAGGACAAAAGCGCGAGTATGTAGCGGCCAAGAAAGCTGAAAGAGAGAGAATTCAAGCTAGTATTCGTGACTTATCTCGACAACGTGAGGAATATGTTGCTAAACAACGTCAAGTTAATCCTAATGGGGGAGATAATACTCTTGATTATGTAATTATTCAAAGTCTCCGTCAACAATTAGCAGCTAAAGGATTTAAGCTTCAGTAGCATTTATTATTGGGCGATTAAAATCGCATCTACACAAACAAAGTCCGCCTACGCGGACTAAAGAATTAGGAATTTTGTTGAGGAATTTTTCCTGATTTATCTTGACATCAGGAAAAAATTGTTTAAGCTAGTATTAGTTCAATACTTGGCAGGAATTTCATGCTGAAAACATCTCAGGTTAAGCCTATGAATGGATTCAAATTCTCGCTGATTTGTGTGACAACTTTTGGGTTATTAACTCCCTCACTCTCACTCGCAGCTAGCGCTGCGAATCAGCCTATCCAAGTTGCACAAGTCGAAGGTTGTCCCAGGGCTTCAGTGGTAGAATCTTACGAAACTAATAACTTTTTTGTGTACATTTGTGAGACAGGAGATGGTTCCTTCTTTTACCGAGGCGTAGGAAAAGATGGTAGCCAAGTCAATGTAATGAATGTCACAAGTGGGGATGACGGGACTTACTACGCAACCAACAATGATGTCACCTACTCAATTAATCGCTATCGGTTACAGGTGATACAGAACGATCGGGTCATTTTAAATGAATCTGTAATCGGCAATTAGAAGTTATTGCCAAACAGCTTGTAGAGTCTTTAATTACTAGGTGCATCTCATTTTTTTCGTGAGTTACTGATATATTGACCGTGTATATTAACTAGATAAGGCATACAATATGTCAGCAACACAGATATCCAGCGATCGCTGGTCATTTGTCCTCGAAACAAAGCATAACCGTGATTAATTATTAATAGAATTGTACCAATAAATAAGGCAACTTTCAATGCTGTAGGTGCAAGTTGAGGATTAAATAAACTGATAAAATATCCCTTGATAAATTTCTTCATTACTTTTATAGCCGAAGGGAGAAATTGATATCTTTTACCCATATCAAGATAGGAATTGTCGCCGGGTGGGGGCGGGTTTTTCAGCCTTTGCTAAACATGATAAAGCTTTTGGCGAACCCGCCCCTACAAGATTTTGGTAATGGTACAAGATGTTAATTGAAACCGACTTTCACTTAATGCCAGGGAATTGATTCCCTGGCAAATTCGTGCTACAATTTAGCTTCTACCCTTTTGCGACCAAACGCGAGTAGGTAATCCCCAAACATAGATAAAGCCTTCAGCAGCTTTGTGATCGAATTGGTCATCCGATCCGTAAGTTGCTAAGTCGAAACTATAGAGAGAATTCTCAGATTTCCGCCCGACAACTGTGGCATTCCCTTTAAAAAGTTTAACGCGAACGACACCAGTTACTCGTTCTTGTGTCTTCAAAACAAAGGCATCTAAAGCAGCTTTCAGCGGGCTATACCACTGACCATTATAAATGATTTGGCTGTAGGTTTCTTCAATGCCACGCTTATAATGAGTGACATCTGCGGTTAAGGTCAAACTCTCTAAATCTCGGTGTGCTTGAATTAAAACAGAAAGCGCTGGTGTTTCGTAAATTTCGCGAGATTTAATTCCAATTAGGCGATTTTCTACCATGTCAATGCGGCCGACACCGTGATTACCAACAATTTGATTTAATTGTTGAACTAAAGCAACTGGTGAGACAGCGTTACCGTTAAGAGTGACAGGAATGCCTTTTTCAAATCCGATTTCAATATATTCGGGTTCGTTAGGTGTATCTGCGATCGCCTTCGTCATTAAATAAATATCTTCCGGCGGTTCTTCCCAAGGATCTTCGAGGATTCCGGCTTCGATCGCCATCCCTAATAAGTTACGATCCAGGCTATAAGGTGAAGACTTTTTCACAGGGGAAGGGATGCCAAATTTTTCGCCGTAAGCGATGGTTTCCTCGCGGCTCATCTTCCATTCCCGCGCTGGTGCTAGAATTTTGATGTTAGGATTGAGTGCGCCGATAGATACGTCAAATCGTACCTGATCGTTGCCTTTACCAGTACAACCGTGCGCGATCGCATCCGCACCATATTTTTCCGCAGCATCTACCAACATCTTAGCAATTAGCGGACGAGCTAGGGCTGTGGAAAGGGGATAGCGATTCTCATAAAGGGCGTTAGCTTGAATGGCGGGAAAGGCGCAATCTTTGACAAAACTCTCTGTCCCATCGATGACAAGGGATATCGACGCGCCTGATGCTAAGGCTTTTTTACGGATGGGTTCTAATTCGTCTCCTTGTCCCAAATCCGCCGCCAGAGTGATTACTTCTTCGACACCCCACTCGTTTTTGAGGTAAGGAATGCAGACGGAGGTATCAACTCCGCCAGAATATGCTAGTACAACTTTGGTAGCACGACCCATTGGTATTTACGTCCTGAAAATAACAGACGTTTTATTATGTACCTAATTTCACCCTTATCTTGTTAGCGATCGCACAGATTTATGCTTGTTGCCAATATTTGCTTGTTCGGGGTGACTGCGGATAGGATACTGGAGATGTATGTCGCGATGGGAGAGAGCCGTGTTTTTCAGTGTAGTGATTCCGACGTATAATCGTAAACCGATTTTGCAGAAGTGTCTTTTAGCCTTAGAATGCCAGAATTTCGGGGATATTGTCAGCGGCTATGAGGCGATCGTAGTGGATGATGGTTCTACGGATGGTACGCTGGAATGGTTAGCGGCTAATGCAGACAAGTTACCTCATGTGCGAGCGCTTTCCCAAAGTCATCAAGGCCCAGCAGCAGCTAGGAATTTGGGAGTTGAGCAAGCTCAGGGCGATACAATTATTTTTATTGATAGCGATTTAGTAGTAACCGAGCATTTTCTACAAGCTCATGCAGAGGCTTTGATTGAAGGTTATAAGGAAAGCGATCTGGCTTTTACTTACGGTAGCGTCATTAATACCTGCAACTTTGAGAATCCTACGGCTGAACCTTACAAGATTACGGATTTTTCTGCCGCTTACTTTGCGACTGGAAATGTCGCGATCGCGCGTCACTGGCTAATAGAAGCTGGCTTATTTGATACCCGCTTTCAACTTTACGGATGGGAAGATTTAGAGTTAGGTGTCCGTCTGAAAAAATTAGGTTTAAAACTGATTAAATGTCCCGCTGCTATGGGATATCATTGGCATCCACCTTTTGCTTTAGACCAAATTCCATCGATGATCGATCGCGAAATTCAACGGGGAAGAATGGGGGTTTTGTTTTATCAAAAACATCCCACTTGGGAAGTGCGGATGATGATTCAAATGACGTGGTTACATCGCGTACTTTGGGGTATCCTTTCTCTGGGTGGGAGTCTGAATGAGAAGACAATGGCTGGTTTTTTGCAATGGCTAATCGCTCAAGGTAAGTCGCAGTTAGCATTAGAAATTGCCCGGATATTTCTCAATTGGTATAATGTCAAAGCCGTGTATGCTGCATATACTGAATTGTCAATGGTTAACCGTTAACTGTGTAGAAGGAAGAATGAAGAATGCTTATATAGCTAGGTTTTAGCCATCCGGTTCTTACGTTTAATTAGACATCTCACAAAAAGCCCCGTTCCACAAGGTTTATTGGAGATGTCTATTAGGTGGATTTAAGTAAATCCACCTAATCAAACATAAGATCGGGATGGCTAAAAAGCTGACTGTATAAACATTCTTCCTTCTCTCCTATAGCAATCCTAAATCATTTGTGAATTTCTTACTCCCTCCCCTTAGCAAGGGGAGGGTTGGGGTGGGGTAAAAAATTTACGATTCATTTAGGATTGCTATAGATAACTAAATCCTTCTTCCTTCTTCCTTATACTTACTTGCGCGACAGCTTATTCACTCAATCGATCGGGATTAATCCCTTGAGAACGTAAATACTGAGCTAAACGTTCCGCCCTTTGGTGTTCCTGTTCCGCCCTTTGACGTTCCTGTTCCGCCCTTTGACGTTCCTGTTCCGCCCTTTGGTGTTCCTGTTCCGCCCTTTGACGTTCAATTTCAATTTGTTCTACTGCCCAAGGTAGCAAATTCCCAGATTCATCCCACCAACGCAACCAATAACTCGTATGTTCTTCCTTTTTCCCTCGCCATGTTCCTAAAAATAATCCCATTTCAGGCATCCAATGGCGACCATTTTCCTGCGGTATTTCTAATTCATACCGCTCTCCTTGTAGGCGATAAACTTCTAAAAGTCCCGCGTCTGGCTCAAAAATTATATATGTTTTAACTTTCAGAACTTGTTCGTAAAAAAACCATTTTCCCGGCGGATATGTGCGCTTTACTGAATACTCACCGCCATCAGTTTCTGAGAGAAATTCCATCACAATTTCCGGGACTTCTCCTTCTAAGTTTGATGTATAACTCCTCCGGGATTTTGCTTGTGCAAGTGGCTCAACTGAAGGAATATACACCCAATCTGGGGCTTTAATTACTAACTGTTCATCAATGGTGGCACAGAGTCCAAAATTGGAGGCGATTAACATTTCTGGCTTGATAAAACCAATTAGTTCTAGGGTTTCTCGTAAAGCACCAGCAATCAAGGGTTGACCAGTATTTTCCACAGGTTCCTCTTCTAATTTATAATCGTCTGGTAGTTTTTCCCAGGTGATTTTGATTGGGGCTGTTCTGAATTGGGTGGGGGATTGTGTCATCACCATTGTTTTTGCTCTCCTATGTTATCGAGAGAAATAGAATCTAGCGATCTCTGAGTAATTATAATGCAAAAATTATAATGCAAAATCCCGGAGATTTGGTGACTGCTTCAAAGCCATCAAACCCCCAGGATTTTAAAACTATCTTCTCTAGAGAAGATTAAATTATCTCGAATCGATCGCTATCTACTCAGCAGTAACTAATTCTGTACTACCAGTACCACGCTTGCGGGTAAGCGTATTGTAGAGCATTTGACCGATCGCTTTCACTAAGCTGCCTTCCAATTCCATGAATAATTTCATGTTCATGCCAAAAGCTGCGTTTGCTTCATCGACAATGCGATCGCAAGTAGCATCATCCAAATCTAAACTATCCAGAGATTGACGGTAGTTATTTTTAAACGCCTTCTCATCTGGAATTCCAGGGAATTCGTAGAAATCAGTACCAACCCCATCCGACAGATTCATCGCCCGTACAGCAATTCCTTTGAGAATTTGACCGCCGGACAAATCGCCGATGTAGCGAGTGTAAGAGTGAGAAATTAATAATTCCGGTTCTGTTGCCGAAATTTCTCTAATTCTCTCAACGTAAGCTTTAGCAGCCTTCGATGGGGCTACCACATCGCGCCATTGAGGGCCGTAATAGTAGGCTAAATCGTTCTCTAGGCTTTGTTTGCGATTCAACTCAGGAAAGTAAATTTTGGAAACAACGGGATGATTGCGGTGGCGTTCGATTTCCTCTTCCATTGCTGAGTAAATGAAATAGAAGTTACCCACCAAAGGCCGGTATGAATTTTTTTCGACAACGCCTTTTAAAAAGCACTTGACAAAACCCACGTTTTCTGCCATCGTGTGGGCTTTTTTCGTTCCTTCACGTAATTTGGCTGCTAAGTTGATGGTCATAATCTAATATTTTTCTAGAGTTCAAGTTTTGTGTTTGCTGGTCAATTCACGAACCAGCTCAAAGTCACCTGAATTGCTAGCGTAAACTGATTTGATGAGAAATTTTATTACGATTTATATAGCTAGGGGAAGAAGGGGCTAGGGGCTAGGGGCTAGGGGCTAGGGGAAGAGGGTTAGAGGGTTAGAGAGTTAGAGGCTAGAGGGTTAGAGGGCTAGAGAGTTAGGGGAAGAGGGGGTATAGAATCAATGGTTTGGGCTATTTAGAGTGTCCTAACTGTCTTGGTGGTTGCTATAAAACTTAGGCAAAAAAGCCGGTTTCTGGGAAAAATTATCGATATATCCGAGAAATATTAGCAGAAACCGGGTTTTTGACCGCGCGTGTAAGTCTTGCTGGAGATTAGTCGTAAGGTGGGCGCTGCGACTTAACAAGCTTTCTCCTGGGATTGTCTAATCGCAGCGCCCACCCTACAAATTAAATATCCAAGTCGGTAAGGTTGAGTTTGGGGCCGTAGGTTTCGATGAATTCGCGGCGAGGTGCGACGCGATCGCCCATTAAAATTGTAAAGATACGGTCGGCCTCAGCAGCATCTTCAATTTCAACTCGTTTCAGCGTCCGACTTTCAGGGTTCATGGTAGTTTCCCACAACTGTTGTGGCATCATTTCACCTAAACCTTTGAACCGCTGAATGGTGTAGTTAGCATTAGCGGGGAATTCGTTGCGGATTAGGTTTTGGAGTTCGCGATCGCTGTAACAGTAGAAATGATTGCGTCCTCGTTCTACCTTATATAGTGGAGGGCAGGCAATGTAAATATAACCCTGATCGACAAGCGATCGCTGATAGCGGTAGAAGAAAGTCAACAATAACGTGCGGATATGGGCTCCATCTACGTCAGCATCAGTCATAATTACGATGTGGTGATACCGCAATTGAGAAGGATCGAATTCATCGCCTCTGATCCCTAATCCCAAGGCAGTAATTAGTGATTGAATTTCATTATTCTTGTAGATTTTGGCATCATCGGTTTTCTCAATATTGAGAATTTTCCCGCGCAAAGGTAGGATGGCTTGAAATTGGCGATCGCGTCCTTGTTTGGCACTACCACCGGCGGAGTCGCCTTCCACGAGATATATCTCTGATTTTGAAGGATCTCTGGAACTACAATCAGCCAATTTCCCTGGCAAAGGAGACGATTCTAGGACTGATTTTCGCCTTACTAAATCGCGGGCACGGCGGGCGGCTTCAGCAGCTTTAAAGGCTTGAATTGCCTTCTCTAAAATGGTGTCGGCAACTTGGGGGCGAAACTCCAAATATTCTGTTAATACTTCGCCTACCAAGGAATCGACAATTCCCCGAACTTCAGTATTACCTAACTTGGTTTTAGTTTGACCTTCAAATTCTGGGTCAGGTACTTTTACAGAAATAACGGCTGTCAAACCTTCCCGAATATTTTCACCGCCGAGATTAGGTTCGTTTTCTTTAATCTTATTGCGTTTGCGGGCGATCGCGTTCATTGTCCGCGTTAACACCGCCTTCAACCCTTCTAAGTGAGTACCGCCATCGATGGTACGGATGTTGTTTGCAAAGCCGAGAACGTTATCGCTGTAGGCATCAATACACCACTGCAAAGAAACTTCTACTTGTACATTATTGCGTTCCCCTTGAATGAAAATTACTTCTTCATGTAGGGGTTGCTTATCGCGGTTCATGTAAGCGATGTACTCTTTAATACCGCCTTCATAGCAGTAAGTTTCGATGTGGGGTTCGCTGCTTTTGAGCAATTCCAATCTGCGATCGCTAAACGTAATTTTAACGCCAGCATTCAGATAAGCTAATTCTCGCAACCGCCCGGAAAGAATGGTATAATCAAACTCAATGCCTGTACTAAATATCTGCGTATCAGGCAAGAAAGAAACTGATGTACCACTGCGATTTTCTTTACTCGGCTTGTCAACGAGGTCGGTGACGGGAATACCGCGCTCAAAACGTTGATTGTGTACCTTTTTATCGCGCCAAACAGTGACTTCCACCCACTCAGACAAGGCGTTGACAACGGAAATACCGACCCCGTGTAACCCTCCAGAAACTTTGTAGCCGCCGCCGCCAAACTTACCGCCGGCGTGCAACACTGTCATTACTGTTTCTATTCCCGATTTGCCCGTCTTGGCAACGATGCCGGTGGGAATACCGCGCCCGTCATCTGTTACAGTTACGGAACCATCGGCATTGATGTCAACTTCAATGTGAGTGCAGTGGCCAGCCAGCGCCTCGTCGATGGAGTTGTCCACAACCTCGTAAACTAGATGGTGTAGTCCTCGCGGGCCTGTTGTACCGATGTACATCCCCGGCCGTTTGCGGACTGCTTCGAGACCTTCGAGAACTTGAATTTGATCGGCGCTGTAACTGCTGGTCATACTAAATAGCTCCAATAATGGGGTATAAGCCCCTAAAGCTGCTCTTAAGCAAAAACTGTAAAAATTATAGCATAAAACGGTTAACGGCGCTGCTAGGGCATTCTCAAGATAAATTTATTGGGGGGATGCACTCCTGAAGGTTTGAGCTATCGCGCCTGTTGACATTTGGCGGTGGGACTGCTAGCAAGGTGAAGTTAGGGAGTGCGATCGCAGATCGTACACCAATGTTTCACTACTAGATAATAAATAGCGATCGATTAGGATAAAATAACTGGAGAAAATATTTTTAGTCTATACTAGAAATGCAGTTTGAGTGGGATGAGAACAAAGCTGAGTCTAATTGGCTTAAGCATAACATTAAAAGCGACAAAAACAGAGCGCAAGAGATATGAAGAAGGAATCTGACTTCCCGTTCGAGAGGGCAAGACGAGTCACACCAGAAGAAAGCCAGAAATTCAGATCGGCAATTTCTGAACAGTTTGGCATCAAGTTAAGAGAACGAGATTTACCCGCCAAAAATGAAGAAGAAAAGTATGAATTAATTTCGCTCAAACTTCACCCGAAAGTTCTAGCTTGGGCGATCGAAGAATCCAAAAAAAGAGGCATTGGCTATCAAACAGTGATTAATGAAGTCCTGTTAGAGCGAATTAGCTGATGGCGATCGCGCTTGCAAAGATTGCAGAAAGGGCGATCGCTCTAGCATAAAGGTAAATCAATCTTTTAGTAATTCTTGCTGGCGCAACAATACCCGCTCTTGACGTTTTGTAACGGCTGTATTATGAGCCTGGATTGCTTGTTCTACGATCGCGATCGCTACATCAGGGTGAGCTTCCAGATACTCTGTCAACTTCTCTCGCACAAGAGATTCAATAAATTCTCTTACTTCCAGATTAGCTAGACGAGTTCGGGTTGGGCCTTCAAAAATCGGATTCGGTAGCTTAACAGCAATGATGCCAGTGTAGCCACAATTGAAACCATCCATCCAGCCTAAATTTGTGTCTGCATCTTTAAGCTTGCCTAGCTTGTGAGCGATTGCGCTCACCGTGCGAGGGATCGCTAGTTTTAAGCTCTCTATGTGAGTACCGCCATCGATAGTACGGATGGAGTTGGCAAAACCCAACAGTTTGTCGTAGCCATATTCGCTCGGAACGTACCACTGAAAGGCTATTTGTACTTGTATACCGTTGCGATCGCCCTCAATATAAATCACTTCTTCGTGCAGAGGTTCTTTGTCAGAGTTTAAGTAGGCGACGTATTCCCGGATGCCGAGTTCAAAACAGTAGGTTTCGATGCGGGGAGAACTGCTATCGAGCATTTCCAAACTGTTGTCAGTCAAAATAATTGTCAGACCAGGATTGACATAAGCAATTTGCCGCAAATGAATGGCAAAAGTATTGTAATCAAACTCAATGCTAGTGGTGAAAATCTGCGAATCTGGTTTGAAAGTAACTGAAGTTCCCGTGCGGTTTTCTAAGCTGGGTTTGGCTATCAATTCGGTAACTGGGATGCCTCTCTCAAAACGCTGAGTATAAATTTGTTCCTTCCGCCAAACTGTCACCTCCAACCACTCGGACAAAGCATTGATGACTGCTATTCCAACTCCATGTAGCCCCCCAGAAACCTTGTAGCTGTCGCGATCGCACCATTCCCCTCTGTGAAGAACCGTCAAGACTGTTTCTACGAATGATTTGCCATTCTTAGCAACGATATCACTAGGAATGCCGCGCCCGTCATCTGTTACAGTCACGGAACCATCAGCATTAATGTCAACCTGAATGTGAGTGCAGTAGCCAGCCATCGCCTCGTCGATGGAGTTGTCCACAACCTCGTAAACTAAATGGTGGAGTCCTCGCGCGCCTGTTGTACCGATGTACATCCCCGGCCGTTTGCGGACTGCTTCGGTAGGTGTAAGAATTTGAATTTGATCGGCGCTGTAATTGGTCATACTAATATGGCTCCAATAATGGCGTATAAGCCCCTAAAGCTGCTCTTAGTTAAAAACTGTAAAAATCATAGTATAAAACGGTTAAAGGCGCTGCTAGGGCATTCTCAATATAAATTTATTGGGGGGATGCAGTTCTGAAGGTTAAGCATCGCGCCTGTTGACATTTGGTGGTGGGACTGGTAGCAGTAAGTTGGGGAGCGCGATCGCAGCGAGACGGAATTGCGGAGTCATGGTTCTGAGGTACTGTGGCGCGATCGCACTTAGGAAGAGCATAATGAAGGGCGATCGCTCTAGCGTAAAGATATCCTCTTAAAGTCGAGACAGTAGTTCTTGCTTCTTGGCAAGAAATTCTTCTTCCGTGAGAATGCCTTGCTCTTTCAACTTACCCAGTTTTTCGAGAGACTGATAAATATTAGCAGCATCATTCCCCTTTTCATTTTCTAAATCTGAAACATAACTTTTGCCTTTCTCAAAGGCTGAATCATAAACCGTTTTCACTTGTTCTTCAACAAAGTTATTCAGGGAACCACCGCTAGAGAAAAGATTGATCGCAACCTGTCCGACTGCATAAGTCGAAGCACCAGAAGCGATCGCCATCGATGCTCCACCAATCATCGTACCCAAACCAGGAAGTGCTTTGAGAAAACTCGCCCCCAGACTAGCAAGGCTAGTACCTGTAAGCGCTGAAACAAATGTTTTGCCCATGCTCTTAGAATAGCTAACATCGTAAACAGCGGCAATTTGCTGGAGCATTTCCAGTTGAATAGCAGTGACAGCAACAAAATCAACCAGTGGGATTGGGATTAACCCACCACCCATTGCCCACAATACATGGGATCTAATAATCGCCTCGGCTTCAGTTTGTTTGCTCATAAAATATAACCTGTCTCAAGTTTTTGATGTCTCTATTTTGGCTAATTTATTGGTAAAGTGCCAACTTACTTCCCACCAATTACCACCCAAAAACAATCTACTCCTTTATTCGGCAACAAAACTAACTCGCCATCCCGACTCGTCGCCAATTTTCCCAGTGGGTTCAAAGTCGGTCAAGAGATGCAAAAGCATCTCGATAGTTTTGTATTCTACCATTGGGTCATGGGGTCTGCGATCGCCAGAATCAATCGACGTGCAATGGCTGATGCCTTTTAAAGAGAATCTTTAATTGTATACAACTTCATGTAAATTTGGTATAAGAGTTTGATAAATTTAGTTGGGGATGCACTTCTTAAGGTTTCAGCGATTTAACAGTTTAGCAACGCAGGAGTTAATGTCTGAAGTGACGACAGGTTTAATTGTAATTTGTGGTGCGACGGCTACGGGAAAGTCGGGACTGGCTTTAGCCTTGGCTCACAGGCTAGAAAGTGCGATACTTAGTGCAGACTCGCGCCAAGTCTACCGCGAGTTTAACATCGGTACGGCGAAACCAACGAAGCGCGATCGCGAGTTAGTACCGCACTATTTAATTGATATCTGCGATCCTACAGAAACTTTGACAGTAGCAGATTACCAACAACAAGCTCAAATCTTAATTGAAAAGTTCCATCAGTCTAACACTATGCCGCTGTTAGTGGGGGGAACTGGCTTATATATTAAATCAGTCGTGCAGGGTTTGAAGATTCCCAGAGTCGCACCCGTACCAGAATTGCGATCGCAACTTACCGCACTAGGTCAACATCAATGTTACGCTATGCTGCAACAAGTCGATGCGATCGCAGCCAGCAAAATTCACGCCAACGATCCAGTCAGAACCTTAAGAGCCTTAGAAGTATTTTATGTCACAGGGCGTACAATTTCCGAGCAGCAAGGCGAAAACCCGCCAACTTATCCGATTTTACAGATAGGTTTAGATTCTGAAGCTGGATTAGGCGATCGCATTCAACAACGCACGGAGGAAATGCTAGCATCTGGTTGGCTAGATGAAGTACAATTTTTGTGCGATAAATACGGCTTTGACTTACCCCTACTAAACACGCTAGGTTATCAAGAAATGAAGCAATATTTATCTGGTAACATTAGTCTGGTTGAAGCTAAAAATCTCACAGTGTTGCATACGCGGCAATTTGCCAAACGTCAGCGGACTTGGTTTAAAGCCTATCCTCAAATTGAATGGTTTGATGCTGATATGCCAGATTTGTTAGATAAAGTGTGGCAGCGAGTGCAACAATTTATCTATATTGATTATAGGGCTAAACAATGAATATTGCTACATTAAATTTTCGATCTTTAAATTTAATCATCTTCCCAGATTGGAATCAATCCGAAGAATCCTTATACTTAGATTTAGAACAAATAATCAAAGCTATCCTGACTAATCCCGACAAAGATAATATTGCACTGCTAATAGATAGCAGCAACCTCTCTGCTGAGTCTGAATTAGATCCCAATCTGATCTTATCAGGAATTACGCTCGATTTGCTTTTCCAAGAAGATTTAGATACCGACAGCGAACCGGAAATAATTATACTAGAAAATCTCGCTCAAAAGGATTGGCAGAATATTTTACCTCAGATTCAATATCGGATTAAATTAACTACGGAAAATGAGGATGCAATCGCAGATTCAGGATTCGCGAATATTCCCACATTAGAAATAGAAGAAGTAAGCAAACCGCAATCATTGAAACTAGAACCATCATTACTTCTAAACTTAGCAAACCAATCTTACCAGCAAGGTAGATATGAAGAAGCAGTTAGCCGTTATCAAAGGTTATTGGAAAGCCAAACCGGAGATGCAGAAGTTTATTTTAGCTTAAGCGAATGTTGGAGAAATCTTAAGAAAATAGAAGACGCGATCGCCATTCTCCAACAAGGCATCAGCATTTACCCTACCACAGGTAAACTACACTTTTACCTAATTACAATATTACAGCAAAATGGATATACCAAAGAAGCCATCTCAAGTGCAGAGACAGCAGCCGAATTAGTCCCAAAAGAATACGTTTTTCAGCTATTGAAAAATTTACTACTGCCAATAGTTTACGATACTCCAGAGGAAATAGAATATTATCGCCAGCGATTCATTCAAAAGCTACATACTTTGATTCAACAAACATCTCTCCAAACGCCTGAAGATAAAATCAATACTCTCATAGGTATTGGTTCCTACACTAATTTTTACTTAGCTTATCAAGCTCATAACGTTGTAGAATCGCAATCAAAGTATGGTAACTTATTACATCAAATATTAGCAGCAAACTATCCCCAGTGGGTTGAGCCGAGAGCGATGCCTCCATTGCCAGAAAATGGTAAAATCAGAATAGGCTATATCTCCAATTACTTGCACTCTTATAGCGGCACTTTATGGCTAACTGGTTGGTTGCGTTACAGCGACAAAAGCAAGTTTGAAATTTACAGTTATTATACAGGAAACGATCCAGATTTGATCACTCAACAATTCCGAGATAGCAGCGATGTTTTTCACCATATCCCTCACAACTTAGAAGCAGTTAGCCAACAAATTATTGCCGACAAACTGCACATACTTGTATTTCCAGAAATTGGCATGGATGCACCTACTATACAAATAGCAGCTTTGCGTCTTGCTCCCATACAATGCTCAGCCTGGGGACATCCCGTAACATCGGGTTTGCCGACAATTGACTATTATTTATCTAGTGAATTGATGGAACCAGAAAATGCACAGCAACATTACTCGGAAACCCTGATTCGCTTACCTAATATCGGTGTTGCATACCCGAAACCAATTGTGGGAAAATTAACTAATACTCGCTCCGATTTTAACTTGCGAGAGGATGCAGTTATTTATTTATGCTGTCAAGCTCCATTTAAATATTTACCACAATACGATTATATTTTAGCTAAAATTGCCCTGCGCGTTCCCCAAGCTCAATTTATTTTTCCTCGCGGGGAATTGTTGCGAAAACGCCTGAATCGTGCTTTTGCAAAGGTCAATCTGAATTATGAAGATTATTGTTTATTTATGCCAATCGCCACTCGCCAAGATTATATCGCCATTAACTTTCTTTCTGATGTCTTTTTGGATACTTTTACTTGGTCTGGCGGGAATACTTCCTTGGAAGCGATCGCGTGTAATTTACCCATTGTAACTTGTCCGGGAGAATTCATGCGCGGTCTTCATGCTGATAGTTTCTTGAAGATGCTAGGAGTGACAGATACCATTGCCAAAAATGAGGTTGAATATATTGACATTGCTGTTAACTTGGGTTTAGAATTAGAGTGGCGAGGTAAGATTTCAGAAAAGATGAGCCAGCGGCAAGATTATCTTTTTGACGATCGAGTTTGTGTTGCTGGTTTAGAGAATTTTTATCAAGAAGTTACAGAGAATGAAGATCAAATATTAAAGGAGATATTAAGTGAATCACCTAAATAAAAGAGTTTCAGACTATTCTATTAATATAAGTCATTGTATATTAGCAGACCGTAATTCTTAGTAAATAATGTTGAGCAACGAGAAAATATAATGTGTGGATTTGCCGGATTTATTGACTTCCAAGATTCTCAGCAACAGGAATATTGGGCATATCTTACCCAGATGGGGCAACAATTATTTCGACGTGGCCCTGATGACGAGCAAGTTGTTAACTCTCATCCTCTTTGGTTAATTTTTAGAAGACTTTCGATTATTGATGTAGATGGAGGAGTGCAACCGATTTGGAATGAAGATAATACAATGTTTGTGGTGGTGAATGGGGAAATTTATAACCATCTTGAGTTGCGATCGCAATTAAGAGAAAACCATCACTTTCGTACCAAATCTGATGCAGAGATTGTGCTACACTTATATGAAGAACTGGGTGCTAAAGCTCTCGAATACCTCAACGGAATGTTTGCGATTGCTCTGTGGGATGGTCAAAAGCAACAATTATTCTTAGCACGAGATCGGCTTGGTATTAAACCTTTATATTATGCTCAAGTTGGTTCACAACTGATCTTCGGTTCCACTTTAGCATCTCTGCTGGCTCACCCTAATACACCTTGGCATCCTCAGTTTCAAGACTTAACTAATCTCAGCGCTACGACTTCCTTTGTCAGAGGTATTAATCGCCTGGCAGGGGGACATTACCTATTATTCGATGTCACTACAAAAACCGTAACTCCTCAATGTTATTGGAACTTAGCTGATTATTTAGTTACTGAACCCGTAAACGATCGGCGCACTCCCAGCGATTATATCAGAGAATATCGCGACCTATTTGTTGATAGTGTAAAGAAGCGCCTAATGAGTGATGTTCCCGTGGGAGCTTGTTTCAGCGGTGGACTCGATTCCGGGGTAATTGTGGCCGTTGCGCGTCAGGCACAACCAGATTTTCACTGCTTTAATATTTGCGATGATAACACCCGCGAAAATGGAGATTTTCAAGCAGCATATCAGCTTTGCCAACAGTTGAAACTTCCATTTCATCCGATTTGGTTTGACCCAGAAATATTCTTAGATCAACTCGATTTTTCCTTAGAGACACTGGAATATTTTATTTGGTTAATCGACTCTCCTAAATTTAACTTGGAGTGGATTTATAAGCACGAACTCTATCGTTATGCTAACACCGTAATGCCTGAATTGAAGGTGATGCTATTAGGACAGGGTTCAGATGAATTTGCTGGTGGTTACTCTACAGCCGACGATAAAACAGTCAAAAACTGGCAAGAGTATAACTCAGAACTGGCTAGCAAACAAGAGTATAATCTCCAACGCAAAAAATCGACTGGACTTAAGGATGGTTCTTCTGTATTTGATTACACTCTCCAATATTGTCCTCCTGGTTGCACAAGCTTTCAAAAAGAAATGTTGATGGAAATTTATTCCCTACAAGACTATAACCTCTGGCATGAAGACCGTACTTCTATGAATCAAAGTATAGAAGCTCGCGTGCCGTTTTTAGATCATCGTTTGGTGCAATATCTCGTTTCAATTCCACCACAACATCACCCTACACTGTTTTGGAATAAGACTATTATCCGCCAAATGGCTCAAGAGTGGTTGCCAAATGATTTTGTCTATCGCCAAAAATCCCACGCCACAGAACCTCAAATCTACAACCGTATGAAATATAAAATTGTGCAGCGGATTTTTCCCGAATTTAAGCAAAAGTATATTGATAATCGCGATAAGTCCTTATTTAAACCAGAAACTATGCTGGGATGGTTCGAGCAACCTCATCGCAATCAAAATGGTATTCTTGGCTTTGAGCAGTTATTAAATGGGATGGCAATGACTATTTTCAAAGAGCTTTGCCGCGAGAGAAATTCTATAATACCTGGAGATTATTTGTATGGACGATCGCCATTAGAAGTCCGTTTGTAGCGAGCTTGCGGCATTCTGTAGTAAAATCCAATTTGGGAGAAAGCTAGGGCTTTAAGACCTTTGATTCTTGATAATAAAAGTTATTAGCTTGCTTACTAAAATAAGCCCTGCCGATCGCCACAGGTACGGGAGAGCCTTAAAGTAGTATCATCTAAGATGTTTAATCAAGCATACAAACTCGCCACATATTCCCCATAGCCATTATACACAATAGTCGGGCGAGTTTCCCAGGAAAAACTCGAACCAGGGCCAACTATCCGTTCCGTCGCCTGCGACCATCTCGGATGCGGTTTCTCTGGATTCACATTCGCCTCAAACCCGTATTCATTAGGCGAAATCTTATGCCAAAATGTTTCTGGCTGATTCTCCACAAAATCAATTTTAACAATTGATTTTGCGCCTTTAAAACCATATTTCCAAGGAATAACTTGCCGCAGCGGAGCTCCATTTTGCTTTGGCAAAGACTTCCCGTAAATACCAGTCGCAAAAAATGCTAAATCGTTCGCCATTTCCTCAATTCGCAAGCCTTCCGTATAAGGCCAAGGATAGAATTGTGACAAGATACCAGGGCCTTTGGTAATCTTAGGATCGTAAAAAGAAGTGAAGCGCACAAATTTAGCATTCGATAGCGGTTCCACATCTGCCATCAGTAACTTCATCGGAAATCCTACCCAAGGTACTACCATCGCCCAAGCTTCAACGCAGCGGAACCTATAGACTCGTTCTTCGATGGGGAATTTTTTTTCTAGGTCGTCTAAGTCGTAAATCCGGGGATTTTTTACTAAACCGCTAACTTCTACCTTCCAATTATCTAGCGGCAATCTTTGCGCCGATTGCCAAATTGATTTCGTGCCGCCGTATTCATAGAAATTATTATATTTTGTTGCTAAGTCTTCCTCAGTTATTGATCGGTCAACTTGGGCAAAATTGGGATTGCGATTTAACCCTGGATATATATGATTTAATCCTGGGGTGGATTGAGATATTGACTCAGAATTGCTGTTGCAGCCAGTAAGTGGAAGTAGAGAAGCGCTTAAGCCAACACCTATTAAGCTGGTGACAAAGCGGCGGCGATTCATAAAAATAGTTTCCGGTGTTACTTCCCGTTCGGAAATTTCCCAGGATTTAGGAATATGGATTAAGGGCATAAGTGAGTTAAGTAGGCTAGATGGACAAAATGCTATGTCGAGGTTGGTGTTCGCATTTTTAATTTTTATGCGATCGCACACCGCAATTGTGGCTAAAATGTGGGAAACAATTATCATAGAACAAATATTCTTTACTTGTCGGTAGCCAGCATCCCATCTGATGACTCTCTCAGGCATGGGGAAGGAACAAGCGATCGCGACAAGTCGGGTTTTCCGGTTCCCGAAACAGAAAAACCGGAAAACTATTTGCCCATAGGAAGCGGTACAACCCGCCCCGCTTTCCTCCCCCACAAACCTTGGGTCTGCTGGGGGTCTCTAGCGGAAAGACCGATGAGTTACTGCATCAATCCCAATTGCCAGAACCCCCAAAATCCCGATTGCAGCACAACTTGCTCTAGTTGCGGCGGGGATTTACTATTAAAAGATCGCTACTGTATCCTTGATACTCTTGGTCAAAGCCTTAGTAGCCGCACTTTCTTAGCGATCGATCGAGATAAACCATCCCAACCCCACTGCGTAATTCAGCAGTTTTTTCAATCAGAAGTTGGCGATGACACTCAGAAGCAATCAGCAGAGGTAAATTTCTATTTCTCTCGTAAATTTCACGCCTCTGCCGTGATGCTGGATAAGTTAGGCCAACATCCCCGCATTCCTGAATTGTGGGCATCTTTTGAACAGAACGGTTGCCTCTATTTAGTCCAAGAATACATCCCAGGACGCAATTTAGCAGTTGAAGTCTCAGAACAGGGCGTTTTTAAAGAAGTTTCAATTTGGCAACTGTTAAGCGAATTGCTACCAGTTTTGCAATTTATCCACGATCGCCAATTGATTCACCGCGACATCAAACCACAAAATATTATCCGCCGATTCCCCCAAACCTTAACCAAGGGAACAAAGGGCGATTTGGTCTTAGTTGATTTTGGCGCTACTACCCCTGCTAATGGCATTTGGCCCAAAACTAAAGCAACGGCCGGTTCTGCCGAATATTCTTCCCCCGAACAAATCAAAGGCAATGCTACAACCTCCAGCGATTTGTATAGCTTAGGCGTGACTTGCATTCACTTACTCACGGGAGTTTCGCCCTTTGATTTGTTTGATATTAAAGCCGATGCTTGGACGTGGCGGCATTATTTGAAAGTGCCAGTTAGCGATCGCCTCGGCCGCATTCTCGATAAACTCGTCCAGCGCGACCCCTTAAAACGCTATCAGTCAGCAACCGAAGTTCTCAAAGACCTGAAATATGGCCCCACACCCTTAGAGTTAACACACCATAAACCCAATTGGGCTTTAACTGCTTGGGGAGGGGTCGCCCTTGCCGTTTTATCGATCGCCTTTAACCATCGTCTACCATCTCCCCCACCGCAGACAGCTTTCACCGCGCCAGAACCCGCTGCTACCATTCCCGACATCCGCTTCCCACCCCCGCGAATTGATGATTTCGCCCTTGAAAGGTCGAAAGAGAACGCACCGGTAAGAACTTTAGCATTTAGCGCCGGCCCTGTGTGGTCAGTAGCAGTTAGCCCCAATGGTCGCGTAGTTGTGACTGGGAGCACAGATGGTACAGTTCGGATGCTACACCTGCGTACTGGCAAATTGCTGAAAACGCTGAGGGGACATTCGGAGGCAGTTTGGTCGGTGGCCGTCAGCCCGGATGGGAAGGCGATCGCTTCTGGCAG
Source organism: Kamptonema formosum PCC 6407 (assembly GCF_000332155.1). Lineage (GTDB taxonomy): Bacteria > Cyanobacteriota > Cyanobacteriia > Cyanobacteriales > Microcoleaceae > Kamptonema > Kamptonema formosum. The sequence continues at coordinate 672,698 of NZ_KB235904.1, forward strand.
CGCAGACGATACGATTAAAATCTGGGATCTCTACACTGGAAAACTGAAGCGAACTTTGTACGGCCATACAGCCGGTGTTTTCTCAGTGGCTTTCAGTCCCGATGGCAAGGCGATCGCTAGCGTTGGTAAAGACAAGACAGTAAAACTGTGGGACGCAGACACCGGCAGAGAATTGGAAACCCTCAAAGGACATTCCGCCGGAGTCCAGTCAGTCGCTTTTACCCCCAACGGCAAAACTCTTGCCACCGGCAGCGATGACGGTACCATCAAGCTGTGGAACTGGCGGACTGGCAAACTAATCCAGACCCTCAGAGGGCATTCAGACACAGTTTGGTCAGTTGCAATTAGTCCCGACGGTCAAACACTTGCTTCTGGGAGTTGGGATAATACGATTAAACTGTGGGATTTGAAAACTGGTACATCCCGACAACCTCGCGGTTTCTTATTACGAACTCTAACCGGCCATCTAGACAAAGTTCAATCCTTAACTTTTAGCCCTGATGGAGAAACTTTAGCTAGTGGTGATTTGAGTGGCACGATTAAACTTTGGCAGATGGGAAGCGGCGGTTTAATGGGTACGCTTAAGGGTCATTCTGCTTGGGTGGAAGTCGCTTTTAGTCCGAAGGGTAAAACATTAGTTAGTGGCAGTTTTGACGACACAATTAAGGTGTGGAGTCTTTCACCATAAAGGTTAAGTAGGCGGACAAAATTGATGTGATAAAATTAGATTTTAGATTGTGATTTTCAATTCAATCTAAAATCTAATTTTTTATTGTGTTGGCGTGGCAGACAACAAATCATATCATGTCCGGCAAATTACTTACGATATGTCATTGTTCGCTGTGCTCCGCAATCGCCTAGTCTCTGCGATTGCTTCGGGCAAGATCCGTACCCTCGCAACTGCGCTTCGCTTCGCTCGCAATGACAAGTATTTAACCAAACATGATATCAAAATAACGCTTGGCAAGGCTGAAATCAACACTCAATAAAACTGAAAATTAAGTTGGCAATGAGTGATAGAATAGCTAACTAGCTTAACTATAACTACTCAATCAATGCCATCATCGGGAGTCCAATACTTAATTATCAATGCCCTAGACACTCTGGACTTGCTCATCTGGAGGATATATGATGAAGAAAAGGGATTTTGGTACATTGAAACCCCAAGTCAAATTTTACCAAGGGCTGCTATACTACAAAGTGGCGAGGTTGTTCGTATAGACGAGGTTGCGAACTATGACGAATCAGAATCAAATTAGGAAAGAGCAAGATAGAAGATTAGGAGAATTAATGGCGATCGCGCGTCAAAGATTCCTCGATGCAGGCGGCGATCCTCGACATTTGCCATCCGGTTTAAAAGGCGATGATTACATGACAGATGCAGAAAGAGAAGAAGCACTTACAATAGCGCGATCGCTCTTTAACGACGAATATATCAACAGCTATCTTGAGAAAAAACGTCAAAACCAGTTAACAGTTAACGGTTAACGGTTAACCGTTAACTGTTAACCAACAAAATTAATCCGTACTCCCAGTTTGAATCGAATCCTTAGAAGCCTGCGTCCACTCAGTATGGAAGAACTCACCGCGAGGCTTATCAGTCCGCTCATAAGTGTGAGCGCCGAAATAATCCCGTTGAGCTTGCGTTAGATTTTGGGGCAAGCGATCGCGCCGATAGCTATCAAAATAGTCTAGCGACGCACTGAAAGCCGGGACAGCAATCCCCAACGTACTCGCAGTAGCCAACACCTCCCGCCAAGCTACCTGCCGATCCAAAATTGTCTGCTTAAACTCTGGCGCTAGCAACAAATTCGGCAACTTAGCATCATCATTGAAAGCCTTCTTAATCTTATCCAAAAACCCGGCTCGAATAATACAACCGCCTTTCCAAATTCGCGCAATTTCACTCAAAGCCAATTCGTAATTAAACGACTTTGATGCCGCACTTAACAGCGCCATACCTTGAGCGTAAGAGCAAATCTTCGAGCAATAAAGGGCATCCCGAATCTTACCTACCAACTCCTTCGGATCGCCCTCATATTTAGCAGAAGGCCCCGATAGTTCGCTAGAAGCTTTAATCCGTTCGTCTTTGTAAGAAGACATAATCCGGGCATTGACAGCAGCAGTAATTGTGGGAATACTTACGCCCATATCCAAAGCACTAACTACCGTCCAACGACCGGTACCTTTTTGACCCGCTGAGTCCATAATCACTTCAACTAAAGGCTGCTTAGTGTCGGGGTCAGTGAACTTGAAAATATTAGCAGTAATTTCAATCAAAAATGAGTTAAGTTCGTCAGTAGTGTTCCATTCTGCAAACACTTCGTGCAACTGTTCGCCATTGAGTCCGGCCACATTTTTGAGCAAGTCGTAGGCTTCAGCAATTAGCTGCATATCGCCATACTCAATGCCATTGTGTACCATTTTTACGTAGTGACCGGCACCGCCAGGGCCGATGAAAGTCACGCAAGGGCCGTCGTCTACTTGAGCGGCAATTTTGGTCAGAATTGGCTCCAATTTCCCGTAAGCTGTTTGCGTACCTCCCGGCATCAAACTAGCACCATTAAGAGCGCCTTCTTCGCCGCCGCTGATGCCCATGCCCACAAATCCCAGTCCTGTTGCTTCTAATTCTTTGGTACGGCGTTCGGTATCTTCGTAGAGGGAATTGCCGCCGTCAATGATCATGTCTTCCGGGTCTAGCATGGGTTTTAGCTGCTGGATGACGGCATCAACGGGCTTGCCGGCCTGTACCATGACTAGGATTCTGCGAGGACGTTCTAGAGATTCCACAAATTCTTGAAGAGTCTGGGTGGCGATTATATTCTTGCCTTGGGCGCGTTTAGCCATGAACTCTTCGGTTTTGGCGTAGGTGCGGTTAAAGACGGATACGGAAAAGCCGCGACTCTCTACATTTAGCGCTAGGTTCTCGCCCATAACGGCTAGACCAATTACTCCAAAGTTTTGCTGTGCCATAAATCTTTGTTGACTCTGTTGTTGGTTTTGGGCTTGGATTCAATTTACTTTAATTTTTCTATTTGATACCTGGTTTTTGATAAAATTGGTAAGGTTTTTTTAAGATTTCCAGCTATACAAAGATATGCAGGATACCATAAAAAGGCAGTTATAAATATTGTGCGGTAACGATAGATACAATTAAACGAATAGCTAAGATAAAAGTTAGGAGGCGATAACAATGCAGGAATTACAGCACCTTGCGGCTTGGGTAAAGGAGCGCTACGCTCAGGAGTACATTTTGACGTGGTTGCTGAGTCAGCCGGGTCTGTGGTGGTCGGATGGGGAGGTTTACCAGGCGGCGATGCAGAGGTCTGGGAAGTTACTTAAGGAGTACGTTCGGAAGAAGCAAGAGGGTGAGGTATTCCAGGGAATTGCAGATAAGTTGGTTCAGGATGAGACTTGGGACGCGGTTGCAGCTAGTTTGGGTAAGATTTTTGGGGTTTACCAGGAGGAGTTGGTGAAGTTGCAAGACCCCAGTCGTAGGGATGAGGGGTTAAAAAAAACATTGAGTAGTGGGGAGTTGAGGGTGCAGCCTGCGTCTGTGTTGGAGGTGCAACAGGCTTTGCCAGATCCTTATGCCGATCCTTTGACTAGACGGTGAGCGGAATTTGGGGTCGGGCGTATAACCTTATAGTCAGCAAGGCTTTATCACTTTTGATTCCAAAAGGGTCGGACGTAAACTTCTAGCAACGTAAAACACCATGATTCAAACCATAGCCAAAACAGTCACTTTTGATGAGTTCATCGCGTGGTATCCAGAGAACTCTGTCCACAAATACGAACTACACAAAGGAGTAATTGTCGAAATGCCAAAACCAACAGGTGAACATTCAGAACTTGGCGGTTTTCTCAGTTTCGAGTTAACTCTTCTTTGTCGCAGCAATCAACTTCCTTACTTTCTTCCCAAGGAATGCGTAGTCAAGCACCTTAGCGATGAATCTGGTTACGAACCAGATGTTATCGTCTTGGATCGGGAAGCTGTCGCCGCCAACGAGCCGCGTTGGTCAAAGGAATCCGTCATTACAATGGGTTCGTCAATTCGTCTGATTATAGAAATAGTCAGCACCAATTGGCGTGATGACTATTTCACAAAAGCTAGGGATTATGAAGAATCTGGGATTCCTGAATACTGGATTGTTGACTACCGGGGTTTAGGTGGCAGGCAGTTTATCGGCAACCCAAAACAACCTACCCTCTCCGTTTGCCAACTGGTTGACGGTGAGTATCAGGTCAAACAGTTTAGAGGCGATGACCGGATTGAGTCGCTGGCTTTTCCAGACTTGCAACTGACGGCCGAGCAGATTTTTCGAGCCGGTTTGCCTCCAGGTGAGTCGAACTAGAAGAGTTTACTCTTCTGTGGATCGCATTGCTGAGACACATTAAAATTAGTACAATAAAAGGTCTTAGTAACTAAACATTAAAGGCTTATGTCTAAGAATTTTCCCACGATTAGCACTTCGAGTGAAATCATGGGTGGGACTCCTGTTTTTATGGGCACTAGGGTTCCTGTGGAAACACTTTTTGACTATGTAGAAGCGGGAGAATCAATTGATGATTTTTTAGAGGGATTTCCCACTGTCACCAGGGAACAAGTAATTGCACTGTTGGAAGAGGCTAGAAAGCAATTAATTGGCTTGGTGGCGTAGGATGAAGATTCTCTTAGATGAGTGTATAGATCGCAGGTTGGCAAAAGAGTTTGTTGGCTGCGATATAAAAACAGTTCCACAGATGGGATGGGCAGGTATTAAAAATGGTCAACTGCTTGCTTTAGCAGAGGCAGAATTTGATATTTTTATCACTGTCGATCGTAATTTGTCATTTCAGCAAAATTTACCACAGTTTAATATTGCTGTAGTTGTTTTGGAGGTATCCTCTAACCGCTTGGCAGATATGAAGCCAGTGGTGCCAAATGTTCTGGCTATTCTAGCTACAGTCACTAAAGGTAAAGCTACGGTTGTTAGTGAGTAGTAGGAGCGCATGAATGTATTTTTTTTCAGTTGCTTGATTAGCCCTCATTAAACAACTTCTTCGAGAGATAAATATCCATCAACAGAAATGTTTGCACTTGCTAGTTCAACAGATGTTACACGCCAGCGATTGTTTTTTACTTTAATAATATCACCAGCTATAGGACGAATCCGCGTATGCCACCGATAGTAAGATATCTCTTTTGTTGTATCATCTTTTTTTAGCATATAGATATTTATCTTTTAATTCCCATGCAAAATATTGTAAATCATTACCACGCCGCGCAAAATCTTCCCACTTATAGACTGCATTGTTATTCAACGATTCAACTGAAAAAGAAGCATCCATCAATTGTGGAACTACATCATCACGAATACTAATTGTTGCTGATAAAAAATTTCCGTCTTTGGTGCCCGTGTTACTATTAAAGTCAGTTGGTAGGACAACTTTAGAAACTTGCACTTGCCAACCTGCAAACTGTAAGGTGTCACCAACACGAGGGATTATAGGCAACCATACATACCACGAACCCTCACCTATTTTATTGCTCTCAATTGCACGATCACCCCTCAGCATAATATCTAAGCTATTAACAAAAATATCAGAATACTTAACAGATAAATTATCACTGGACTTAAGTCTGACACCTTCATTATCAGGATACTTTTCGATCTCGCACAAATACCACTGTGTTTGCATTATGATAACTCCTAATTTGATACTTACAATATTTTACCTCAATATCACGACAAGCGCATCTCAAATACTATGTTAAATTAGTCAACGCGATACGCAAAAAAACCCGGTTTCTTTGAACAATCCCGGCTATCCGAGAGATATTGACACAGAAACCGGGTTTTTGACCCCGCGTGGGTAACTCCTCACCAATTCAAGCAAAACTTGAAGAACCCAAATCCGGGGGTACATCTTGCCAACGTCCTTGGCCGACAGCCCGAATTGCCTCTTTAAGTGAGATATCACCTGTATAAATGGCCCGGCCAACGATCGCGCCTGTCACTCCCAAAGGTTCCAAAGCCAACAAACTCAGCAAATCTGCGATCGAACTCACGCCGCCAGATGCGATTACAGGAATAGCCACAGCATTTGCGAGTTCTCGTAAAGCCTCTAAGTTCGGGCCAGAGAGAGTTCCATCCCGTTGAATATCCGTGTAAATAATCTCCGCTGCACCGAGTTGAGCCATTTGGTGCGCGAGATCCGTTGCTAAAACTTCCGAGGTTTCTAACCAGCCTCTAGTCGCAACTTTACCGTTTCTCGCATCAATTCCCACCAGAATTTGACCGGGAAATTCGCCGCACAATTCGGCAACTAATTGCGGCTTTTCAACTGCTACAGTCCCCAAGATAGCCCGTTTAACGCCTAAATTGATGAGGGTGGAAACTGAAGCGCGATCGCGCAAACCGCCACCGACTTGACAAGGCACATCCACTGCTTTGACAATGGCTTCAATTGCCTTTTGATTGACGGCATGACCTACTTTCGCGCCGTCGAGATCTACTAAGTGCAATAGCGTCGCGCCTTCATCTACCCACTGTCTAGCCACTTCAACGGGGTTCTCATTAAAGGTTTGCGATCGCGCATAATCTCCCTGATAGAGTCTGACGCACCGACCTTCTAATAAATCAATAGCTGGAATTACATTCATTATCTTTCGTAGTAGCGACTTTAGCCGCTTTTTTATAGGTTTGATAATGACTAAAGTCATCAATACAAAGTATGTTACCAGATGTTCGTTCATAGTATCAACTTTAGTCACTTCCTTGCGATTGCAAATCATCATTAAAGACATTACTACAAATGATGATTCCAGATTTCAAACCGATGGTCGTTGGATTTTTGTAGGAAACATCTGTCGAAAGGCTGAATTGCGTTGATCTGGTGTTTCTTTTGCCCAACTAGACAAACTTTCATAGAAGAAGAAAGACACCCCAGCTAATCCGCGCTTACGCACTTCTTGAACCTGATCTTGAATTTGTTTAAGCGGGATAGAGTTATTTTTCAATCCTGTTAAAATTCCAATCCCCACAGGAATATGACCTTTAGCCAGCTTAACTTCTTCTCGCTCTAATTCAGCCACAAAACGGGGTAAATCGTTCCGGTAAACTTGAATGATAATTTCTTCGATGAAACCGCGCCTTTCCCAAGTAAACCAGTCCTGTAAATGAGCAGGTAAGGCAAAGTGTAAAGGGTTAGGAGAAAGGGACATAATACATTTAGGTTTGCGGAATTTTACAGCCCGGAAAATTCGCCCCATGAAATCATTGATTTTATCAGCCCGCCAACGCCCCCAGAAAGTTTCTCGGAAGTCATCAGAGGGAGATTGACCATTAACTTCTTTTTTGTACATTGCCACTGTTAAATTATCATAGCCAAATTCAGCAGGCAATCCAAAATGGTCATCAAATTGTATCCCATCTATGTTATATTTAACCACAATCTCGATAATTAAATCTAGGATGAATTTCTGTACTTGAGGGTGAAAAGGATTCAGCCAAACGCGGTCATCTTTGCCTTCTTTCCAAATAGTTGTACCGTCGCGACGTTTAGTCAGCCAGTCGGGGTGTTTTTTAGCTAATTCTGAATCAGCGGGAGCCATAAAACCAAATTCAAACCAAGGAATAACAGCCAATCCTTTTTTATGTGCTTCCTCGACGATTTCTTTCAGTACATCTCGTCCTTTTAATCCTGGTGTTGGTTCCATAGCTATACCCATTGCTCCTTTAGCTATAGCACTGGGATAAAGGGTATAACCGCCTTGCCAAACGGTAGGATAAACTGTATTAAAGTTGAGTTGAGCTAGGCGATCGATGGCTGTAGTTACATTTTTTTTAGAATATAAAACCTCGCTATCAATGTTAGTGAGCCAAACACCGCGTAATTCAGTTCTTGGCAATTTAGGCGGCGTTTGACCATAAACTAATGGGGTAGCGATCGCGATCGTCGCCGCTGTCATTGCAAAGGTAATTATTAAAGCAATAATCCGCTGCCATCTGTACAGTTTGAACATGGTTTTTATTCCGTTTTGTTTTAAATTACCATCAAAGTTTAGCCTTTGCAACCGCCAAGGCGGTTACGATACTCCGATGCTCAGATGCTCAGGGAAGAAGGGAATAGAATCAGCAAGTTTCAGCAAATCAGAACATCCTAACTGCCAAGAAGGTTGCTATATCAGGATTTACGCACCCAACCAAAGAAACCGGGTTTTTTTACGAAAATACTTCGCCCTTATCCACAGATTCTCTCAAAAACCCGGTTTCTAGAACCATGAGCGTACATCCTATATTAAGCTACTGAAACCCACTTATTCTCTTCCCTATTCCCCTATTCCCCTAGCCGTGAGCATCGTAGCCCCTAGTCCCTAGCTATAAATCTGCCCTTACTACAATTGTTAAGAATAACCTTGCAATTTCATCACTCGCCGATAGCGTGATTCAATCTCGCTAACCGTTTGAGATTGGCGATCGCCACTCCATTCGCTTTGCTCAAATAACTGCTTCCTTAACTCATCAACATTTATCGTTTTTACCTGACCTTCAGATACAATTTGTTTGCCATTCACCCAAACACTATCGACTGCTTGAGTTGGGCGACCCAGTATTAATAATCCAATCGGATCGGTACGCGGCAATAATGACAAATTGGTAAGATCGTAAAGTACAAAATCCGCCTTTTTTCCGACAGTTAGAGAACCAATTTCATCGCCCATATTTAAACCTTTAGCGCCTCCGATTGATGCTATCTCTACAGACTGACGCGGTGTAATCCAGTGACGGTAATCTAAATCTGTGATATTGTGCAAAATTGAGCCAATTTTAATCGCTTCCAGCAAATCCTGAGAGTCATTACTAGCTGAACCGTCACAGCCAAAAGATATATTTACTCCAGCTTGACGATATTTAATCAGCGGTGCAATGCCGCTACCTAATCGTAAATTGCTAAGAGGATTGTGGACAACAGTTGACTGAGTTTCTGCCATAATAGTAATATCAGCATCATCCAGCCAAACGCAATGAGCCAAAGAAGTTCTGGCACTGAGAAAACCGATTTCTTTCAGATGTTCAACGGCGCTACCACCGTATTTTTCTTGAGCTAATTGTTGTTGAGCACGGGTTTCTAATAGATGAGCGTGGCGGCAAAGATTGTGGCGATCGCTCAATTCTACACAGCCTTCAAACAAGGCATCAGAACACATTTGCATCCCCGTCGGTGCTAACATGATATTCACGCCTTCTTCAGGTCGATGAAACCGAGCGATCGCCTCTTTCATCAACTCTAAAGTTGCCCCTGTCGATCGAATGTAGGGTGCATGATCCATGTCAGCGCCACCAGAAGGCATACCCGCCGTCAGGGATTCATCTTGAATCAGGGGGCCAATGAAAGCGCGAATGCCAATTTCACGGTAAGCGCGATCGGCAGCAGCGATCGCTTCCAACTCTTGTCCCGGAATCAAAACCAAATGATCGACAACAGTTGTACCGCCTGATAGCAGCGTCTCCACCGCTGTACCCAAGGCACTCAGGTAAACTTTCTGGGCATCGAGAGGGGTAAAATCGTATAGTTCCGCGATCCACAACTCTAACGGCAGAGGCGGAATGATCCCACGCTGCCACATTTCCGAAGAATGGGTATGTGCATTGACAAAACCGGGCAGTAGCAACTTATTTCTACCATCGATCGCAGTCGTACCCTCCGCAAGAGTTGCCGTTTGATTCGCGATCGCCGTGATGCGATCGCCCTCCACCTGCACGTTAGCGGTTTGATAACCGCCTTCAACCGCAATTAAAACATTCTCAATTGTAAAACTCACAGATTAACCCTTCTACAGCACTTAGATCAATTATTATTTAATTTTGAGTTGATTCTTAAAAAAGTGTTAGTGAATACCTATTCTTACTCTAAAAATGGGCTAATACAAGTTAGTCACGACTTACGCATCCTCTATCATTTTTTGTCAAAAGCGAGTCAAGCGCAGCGCAGTTGCGAGGGTACGAAGCAAGCCCGAAGCTTTTCTCTTACCCCGATACTGTCGTTACAATGCGTAATTCCTGTTGGTGAGAAAAAATTGCGTTCAACCATGAAATAATTATCTCAACAGAAACAACATGAATCTCTCATCTCTCCGTACCTTGGGAATACCGCCGAATGCCTGGGCAGTTGATGCAAAAATTGCCGATATTACCCGCCCTCCCCTCCCACCTCAACCTATCACCCTAGAAACAGAAACCAAAACCCTGCGCCTAGATTTAGCAAAAGCTGCCATTTTAGTGATAGATATGCAGAATGACTTCTGTCACCCCGATGGTTGGTTAGCACATATTGGCGTAGATATAACACCAGCCCGCAGGCCAATTAATCCACTAAAAATATTATTACCGACATTGCGATCGCAGTCAATTCCTATTATTTGGTTAAACTGGGGAAACCGCCCCGACTTGCTAAATATTAGTGCCGGATTGCATCATGTTTATAAACCCACAGGTGAAGGTATTGGCTTAGGCGATCCGCTGCCTAAAAATGGCAATCCCGTACTCAGGGCAGGAAGTTGGGCCGCCGCAGTTGTGGATGAATTAGAACAGAAACCGGAGGATATTCTTATTGATAAATATCGAATGAGCGGTTTTTGGGATACTGCTTTAGATAGTATATTACGAAACTTAGGTAAAACTACAATTTTCTTTGGAGGAGTAAACGCCGATCAATGCGTAATGGCCACACTACAAGATGCCAACTTTCTTGGCTATGATTGCATATTAGTTAAAGATTGTACGGCTACTACATCTCCAGAGTATTGTTGGCAAGCCACCCTTTACAACGTTAAACAATGTTTTGGCTTTGTGTGCGATTCTCAAGCTATATTAAAAGCAATTAATTTTGTTAACTGTTAACTGTTAACTGTTAACTGTTAACTGTTAGTTGTTGGTTGTTAGTTCTAGGACTTACAAGGGTGGCCCAGAAACCGGGTTTTTTACGAAAATACTTCGTTCCCGCCCACAGATTCCATAAAAACCCGGTTTCTCTACTCATAGCGCATAAGTCCTGAATTACCCAATTACCAATTACCAATTACCAATTACCAATTCCCATTACCAATTACCATGATCGACCATTGCATGATTCCCGTCGCCAAGTCTCCCAAAGACTATCAAGCGTTTCGCATCAGTCCCCAGGATACCAATCGCTTAGCAATTATCTTCGATCCAGAAAATGCTCAGAGTTCATTAACCGTTTGCGTCGAAATTTTTGATGTCGGCGGCAAAACTCCTCCAAATCGTCATCAACTAGCCGTAGAAATGTTTTTTATTCTCAAAGGAGAAGGACTGGCAACCTGTGACGGCAAAACTGTTAAAATTCATGCAGGAGATAGTTTATTAGTGCCAGCAACCAGCACTCATTTGATTGAAAATACTGGAAAAGAACGCTTGTATGCTTTGTGTATCATGGTTCCGAATGAGGACTTTGTTGAACTGATTCGTAGTGGTACACCAGTGGAATTAGATGCTGAAGATATGAGAGTGCTTAGACGTTCAGATGTATTGGTCTCATGCTGAAGAAAGAATAGGAAATAACGAAGAAAATGAATATCATTTTGCATATCACTCACCGTCAACAATGGGAAGAAGCAAAACAAATCCAAGCTTATCGAGGTGATACGCTAGAGACTGAAGGCTTTATCCACTGTTCGACGCATCAGCAATTAATCAAAGTAGCAAATAAATTCTTTTTTGGTCAAAAAGAGTTGATGATTCTCTGTATTGACTCAGATCGAGTTCAATCTGAAGTAAAATATGAGGAAGCTGATGGAGATAGCTTTCCTCATATTTATGGCCCGCTGAATATTGATGCGGTGTTTAAAGTAATTGAGTTTGAATCAGGGGAAAATGGCAAGTTTGAATTGCCGGGAGAGATGAGTAAGATTAAATGATATTACTTTTAGGCAGCATCAACTAACTTCTGCACATGATAAACAGTTCCCCCTGATTGTTGTACCTGTACGGCGATCTGATTATTTTGCTCATTAACCCAGGTATCCTCTGTAGAATAAAATTTTATATATAGGACAATTATAGCATATTACTAACCAACTTCGCAGCCAATTCTAACGCTTCTTCACGAGTAGAAATTCTACCTTCAACTCGCGCTAACTGAATCTCTAACAACAATTGTCCAATTAACGGACTTCTAGGCAAATTAAACTCTGCCATTAAATCATTCCCACTAACTAACTGTGTCGGATGAGCCACTCGATCCTCTGCATCCAAATACCGATGAATTAAAACTAAAATTACATCAAATGGTACTTCGGCAGCCAAAGCAAAAATAGCTAAAGCTGGAAATACATTTCCCAGATCTCGAAATAAAAAATACTGCTCTCTCAAAGACAATTCATAAATACTATTCTCTTTCAATTTTGGCAAATATTTTAATAGTGAAATAACGCCCTTAATCTCCGCATTGCTGTACTTCAACGTCATCAACTCAACCTCAGCAACCACCGGATCTGGATTCACTAAACAGGCTAACTTAGCAATAGCTAATAGAGGTGTTTTAATCGTATCGCGAACCCATTGGGATAATTCCACAGCCAAATTCGGCCAAACTGGTGCTAAAGTAATAACAGCAGTATTAATCCTTGCCAATCTATCAAAGCGATCGCCCGCACTCGGAAACCAGACTGAGATTAAATTATCTTCCCAAGCGCGACAGATCCAAGGAATACCCTGGGGATTATTCAACAAATAACCCAACTCCGATCGCACTCGTTCCACAGCCACTTGACTTAATAGCGGCGCTAACTCCCGGATGGTAGCATGAGTTTCAGGCGCGATCGCAAAATCTAACTGAGCAGCTTGACGGTAAGCTCTCAATAACCTTAGCGGATCGTCGCGTAAATTTGCAGGCGAAACCATCCTAATTATCCGCGCCTGTAAATCCGCTTGACCATCCACAGGATCGATAATTTCCCCAGTAAAAGGATTGTAGGCGATCGCATTCAATCGAAAATCCCGCCGTCCCAAATCCGCCTCCAAATTCCCCCCCTCCGCCTGAGCAAAATCAGCCGTAGCGCCCTCAAAAACCACCCGCGCAATTTGTCGCTCCGCATCCAGCAAAACAAACCCAGCCTGATACAGATTAGCAATTTTACGAGCCGTCTTCACTGCCGGAGCCAACATCACAAAATCCAAATCCAAATACTCAGAAACTCGCCCCAGCAAAGCATCCCGCACCGCACCGCCGACTAAATAAGCAGGCCCAGGCAGCTCTTTCAACTCAAAAGGCCAAGTATTAGGAGATAATGTAGAAAGAGAAATACTAGACATGGCAACAAAAATCAACTCAGCTCTCAAGCCAATAGCATCCTGTCTAAGCTACATTAACAGAATCCCCAGTAAATTAACCGTGCGATCGTTTTTTTGAAATGCACAGAGGAATTTAGCAATGTGTATTTGTATTAACTGCCACTACGTAGACCGTTGTCTCACCTACAACGCCGTAGAAACCCAACACCAGCAGCCTCATCTCACCGAAACCCCCGATTTCGACCCCATTGAACCCAGCATCAACGTCAACATCCGTACTCGTCAAGAGGAAATAGAAATGGAATGGGATGTCGTCGGTTGTCTGAGTTTCAAGCAAGAAACAGGGAAATGGGCGAGATTGCGGCCAGGAGAATTAGTACCAACCTAAGTAGCTGGAAAAAATAAAGAATGTCATTGCGAACCCAGCGAAGCAATCTCAAAGCGCAAGCGAATTGCTTCTGTTTGCTTCGTTCCTCAGATTGCTTCGTTCCTCATTGTGGCATTTATTGGTGTTGCTTCTTGTTTATTCATAAGCTTTGTCAAGTTTTATGATGATTATCTACCAATTTTTCAATTAAAATTTGGAGTTTCTTCACAGCAAAGTTGTCAGCGAGTTGTCGTAATTCATTAATTATGGGTGCGTAAGTTTTATCTGCGCCTTCTAGCTCATCACACATTAATTTAATTGCCTTTATATTTCCCTTCAATGCGAAATCATAAAGCTTTTCTAATGCTGTGTGAGGTAGAACTACTTTTGCTATTAATTCTTCTAATTGGACTTGTGTTGGCATTGTTTTTTGTCCCAACTCTGTTGATTTTTCTTCCCACAGCCACTCCAGATTTAAATGGTTTCTTAACACCTCTAAAAGCAGATCGATTTCAATGGGTTTTGGTAAAAATTCATTTGCTCCTATTTCAAAGCTTTGCTGTTGTGTTTCCTCAAAAATATTGGCGGAACAAATTACAACTGGCACTTGTTTAAGTTGGGTATCTGAGCGAATATAGCGGATCATTTCCCAGCCATCCATAATTGGCATATTTAAATCAGCAACAATTAAGTCAATATTAGAGTTTTTCGCGGCTTTCAATCCTGCTTGACCATCAGCAGCTTCTATCACAGAAAAACCGATTGATGAAAGAACGGAGGTAATAATATGACGAGCTTCAAAACTGTCATCTACAACTAATATAGTTGGGCTTTTTCCTTGGATTCCAACGATTTTACTGGTGGATGGTGAAATAGATGTTGCTTCGGGAAGAGTGAAATTAACCGGAAGTTCTACGTCAAACCAAAAAATACTTCCTTCCCCGAATTGACTAACTACTTCTAACTGACTTCCCATCAAATTTACTATTCTTTGGCTAATCGCTAATCCTAACCCTGTTCCGGTTGCCATTCGCGATTTGTCTCCCACTTGCTCGAAGGGTAAAAATATCTTATTAAGCTGTTCGGAAGTCATACCAATGCCAGTATCTTCTATGGAAAATCTGATTTTTGCCGCTGAAAATTGGTTGTTTTCTGTCTCAGTTGTCCAGAGATTGTTATCCTCTAAGGAACATTCACTTTTGCTCAGGATTTCTACCTTAAAGCTGACTCCCCCGCTGTCAGTAAACTTAATGGCATTGCCAATGAGATTGATTAAAACTTGTCGCAATCGTTTTTCGTCAGCATAGATTTTGAGAGGTAGTTCAGAAACTTTTGGGGGAGAGAAGTCAATACTTTTTTGAACGGCTTTAATTCGGCAAATTTCAGCAACGCTAATCAGAAAATTATGGAATCTCAACTCTGTTGGGTAGAGATCGAGTTTCCTAGCTTCAATTTTTGACAGGTCTAAAATGTCGTTAATTAAGGTGAGCAAATGGTCGCCGCACTGATGGATAATCCGAATTCCTTCTAACTCTTTAGAGGCTAGCGCTTGCGATCGCTCTAAAATTTGAGCATAGCCTAAAATGCCGTTGAGCGGTGTTCGCAGTTCATGGCTCATGTTTGCTAAAAATTCACTTTTAGCGTGGTTAGCAAAATCGGCGGCAACTTTAGCTGCTTCTAATTCTTGGGTGCGTTCAGTAACTTTTAACTCTAAATTCCGCGAATATTCTTCTAACTGATTATTTGCTGTTTCTAAATCACTATTGGCTGTTTGCAACTTTTGATTTGCTGTTTTTAATTGCCAATAGTTGTGGTGATTAGTGGTTAAAATTGCTGAAACGGTCAAGGCAAGTAACGGCGAGAAAACGGGAATTACCCACCCCCATAAAAAAGCAATAAAGCTGATGCCCATCAGACCAGCTCCTGCGACTAAAATATATAAAATAGTTACAGTTGAAAAGTTGTTTTTCTTTAAATAACTTGATGCCAATAACGTCCAACTTCCAGCAGCACCACTGAAAGACCAAAAGGCAATCCATACCCAGTTTGCTTGCTGATTCCAAACTCGCAGTAGAGGTCTTCCTTGGAGAGCTGCGCTTAATATTTGACTGGTAATATTGGCGTGAATTGCTACACCAGGAGTTAATTGAGGTGCAGATAGTAAACTGCTGCTGTAGGGGGTGCGAAAAATATCTTTGAGGCTGTCGGCGACGACACCGACGAAGACTGCGCGATCGCGCATCAGTCCTTCAGGAATCTTACCTTCGAGGACATCAGCCATCGATATGACTAGGAAGCTTTCTATTGAACCCCGATAATTCACTAAAATCTGATAGCCACCTTTACTACCAGGAGCAATGTAGCCTCCTTCTTCCCCTGTTAAAGGTGTAAATGTAGCCTTACCCAGCCCGATTTTTTGATGTTTGGCATCAATCATCCGCAGTTCCACTTTTTGTGGTTTCAGATAATCTAAGGCTATCCTAACGCCTAATCCCTCTCTAAATTGTGGGCCGACAGACATCAAAGCTCGTCGCACTTTGCCATCTGCGTCTAATACTAAGTCGGAAGCTGCGACTTGATTCGATTTCTTTAAAGTTGGTGGCGGTGCTACAGCATTACCCACAACTTTTTCAATCCCGATCAAGTTGGGTGTGGACTCCATGAGTTTGACTAATTCTTGATGTCCTGGTTCTAATGGCAAGTCGCGGTAAAGATCCAAACCGATCGCTCGTGGCTGTTGTTGTTTAATTTTGTTGAGCAATTGAGCTAAAAGGCGATCGGAGATCGGCCAAGTTCCTGCGTATTTGATGTCTGACTCATTGATAGCAACGATGACAATACGCTGGTCTATGGGTTCTGCTGGCCTGAACCGAAAAAATTGGTCAATTGTTGCCCATTCAAGTAGTTGAAATAAGCCAAGGGTACTTCCAGCAATGGTAACGATGGTGGTAGTGGCCGCGATCGCCACTACTCCTTGCCACTTAACAACCTGCTTTCTGAAGTTAAGCATTATTGATTTTGGATTACAACTCTACCAACGGAATAGCTGCAAGGTTCTCTAAACCAACTTGCTGCAACAATGCCTTCCACTCGGAAACTAAGGTCTGATTTTCTGGTTGCGATCGCCTCGCAGAAGCTAGTAGCGCCAGAGTATCGTACCAAATCCCAGATTCAGCATATAGCGTAGCTGCCTCTAATGGTGTCAGTTTCTCCTTTAAGCTAGCGATCGCTGGAGGTGGAACTCGCTTGATCCAACCGTTGATACCGTAGTTACCCGGTTGCAATATCTGACCTGGTTCGATCGTAGCAAAGAACCATAAATAATCTTTACCAACTTCTAGCTCTGGAGCATCAGCGGGTAGAGTAAAGCTGATAATGCCTTGCTTACCTGAAATGTCAAAAGTCGTCTGGTAGTGATGTTTTCTGTCTGTGCTTTGCAAACTGAAAAATATTTGCTTGGGAGTTCCCTGGGGCACGTACACAAAGAATGTCGGGTGTCCCGCTACTGTGCGTCCGAGTTTGGTTGGAGGCAACAAGGGGATAAACAAGGAAAGTTCATCTTTGTCACTGCTACCTAAGATTGTAGGCTTCGGCGAGTCTTCCCCTGAAGCCTCAAAGTGGACAGTGCGAGTGCCAGCACTTGTGGTGTCACTGGGTGAATTGTCACCTGGTGCAGTAAACCTTACCCCGTCGCGAGTACCGCCACCTGTGGTGTTACTCGGTGAATTGTCACCTGGGGCAGTAAACCTTACGCCGTCGCGAGTACCGCCACCTGTGGTGCTACTGGGTGAATTGTCACTTGGTGCAGCAAACCTTACCCCGTCGCGAGTACCGCCACCTGTGGTATTACTCGGTGAATTGTCATTTGGTGCTTGAAACTGAATGCCACGAGTACCGCCACCTGTGGTGTCGCTGGGTACGCTGTCCCCTGGTGCTTGGAACTGAATGCCACGAGTACCGCCACCTGTGGTGTCGCTGGGTACGCTGTCCCCTGGTGCTTGGAACTGAATGGCAATTAGAGATGGGTTAGCCCTAGCTGGGGCGATCGCGCTGGAGTTGCCCTTGGCTTGCGCTGCATCCTGAACCCAGGGGAAAATGACTAAAGGCACAGCTAAAGCTGCACTTGATAGGATACTGGCAATTGTTATTTGGTGAGAGGTAATCATATAGTTTTTGTGAGGTAAATCTTATCTTCTGATTGACTCATAAGATTGAGTCAATGTACTGTCCCGGATTATATATTAACTTCTGCTGTTGAGTATAATGTATTACCCTTATTATGTCACTCTCGGTAGATAGTTTTCTGGAACTACTGGTTGGTCAGGCTTTTGCCTTGCCAATCCTAAATTCTTGAGAATGGCTAAAATCCAGAAATTGCCAGGTAAAAACATTTTTTTCTGACCAAAATTACAGGTTCGGGATATAGCAAATTCCCCATTATATGAAGTACACCCATTTGTCGATCCCCGTAGAGACACGGCATTGCCATATCCTTAGATCTAATTTCTATGTACTTCAGGTGCTTGTCTTGTAATCTGGTGTATGTACAGCAGTAACACAACTAAAAAGTTGAGGAAAAAAATCTGTACATATTCTTATCTTGTAGCTGTACCCCGACCCTAATTTGTTGAACCTTATTTTTTATAGATTCAGCGTCTTTTGATTTCTAAACCCAGTCTATCAAATCCTATCACTTTGCTGTACAAATTGTTTATATTTCACTTCTCTTCATCATAATTTCAAATTTCTTACATATTTCAATATATTACGGGTTAAGAAGTATGGTAATAGCGGGTTGAGAAACTTTATCGATACCGATCGAATATAACAACCACTTTCGTTGCTTAAGACGTTCTAAGTTCCACCAAATTCGCTGATTCTATTCCCCTTTTCCCTTTTTCTCGTTCTTCCTCTTCTCCCCTTCTTCCTCTTCTTCCCTTCTTACCCTAGCCCCTAGCCCCTAGCCCCTAGCCCCTAACCGCTGAAAGCGGTTGCCTTAAAGCCAATTGCCCACCAAGATAAACGATGCCCAAAAATAAGGGTGATTATAAAGAGAATATTGCAATAAACTCAACTGCGCCGCTCGCAAAGCTTCAGCTTTATTCAATTTACTGTTACTGAGCTGATGGTAAAATGCCACCATTAACTTAGTGGTTGATTCGTCGCTGACTGACCACAGACTAGCGATCGTACTGGAAGCGCCCGATCGCACGGCAAGTCCCGCTAACCCCAAAGCAGCCTTGGGATCGCCCGCTGCTGTTTGGCAAGCGCTGAGAACGAGAAGTTCTAAGGGATTAGAGTTATTTCTGGTCTTCAATAACTCACTCAAATCTCGAACGTTGATGCGATCGTCCCAACTCAGGAGAAATGTGAGATCGGGGTTAGAACTAAACTGACCGTGAGTGGCAAGATGGATAATAGAATAATCTTGGTCTTTGACGTTTTTTTCTAAGGCTGATTGGACAAAATTTCGATCGATAAATACATCCGATTTAACTTCCGCAGCAATTCCCTGGAGTTCAATTGCTACTCCTGGTAAGGCGGGAAAACCTTGACGCGCTTGAGTCAGTCCAGCCGCTAATACTTTGATTTTGTTGTGTTGCAAAGCTTCTGGCAACAACTGCAATCCCAAACTGAGGGCGACACTGTATTTTTCTACTAAGTATTGCTGGCCATCGTAGAGGGCTGACATCGGTAAGTTTCGCAAAGAACCGTCGAGCACAAAGGCTAGAGTTTTGATGTTGTTGGCTGCCAAGTCTGGTTCTGCGGGTTCGATCAGCCACTTGTAGGCTTCTTGGAAATAACGCAGGCGATCGCTACTGGAATATCCTAAGTAAAGGGAAGAATATAACAATTTGACGCGGCGCTCGATTTCTGTATCTGCTAGAAAAGTGCGGTAGTGTCGCAGGGGTTGACCGGGCAAAGATAGAATTACTTCCAAACGATCTGGTAAGATAATGGGGTAGATAACAGCAGATTTAGGATCGATTTCATCAATTTGTTTGGGTTTAACATCTAAACAAGCTTCTTTAAAGAAGTTTTCAATTTCTGCAAGTTGTAAAGACTCGATGACTTGGCGGGCTAATTTGATATTTACTTGTTGTGCGGCATCTCCAATGTGGACTTGTCCTTCTGGGGCTCCTTCTCTGAGTAACAAGCTGACGAGTTCGCGATATACGGGTTCGACGCTTTTGGTGAAGCTGAACTGCACGTCGGAATTAACGGCGATTAAGTCCTTGCGAAGGGATTGCAGGGTGTGGTAGGCTTCGGTGTAAGCAGCGATCGCGCCTTTGAAATCTCCCTGTTGTTGATAAATGCGGCCGAGTTGCCAAGAGGAACGAGCAACAAGAGTGGGAAGATCGATACTTTGGGCGGTGGCGATCGAGCGCTTAGTCAAAGTTTCTGCATCCTGCCATTGTTTAGCTTGGGCGTAAAGTTCTCCTAATTGCGCGATCGCATAGGATTCTGCTTTAGAGTCTCGCAGTTCTTTGGCTTGTTGAACTGCTGCGACTAAGATTTGGGCAATGTCTCGCTGGGATGCAGCGCCTATTTTGAGTGCGCTTTGGGCAAAATTGATGCGACTGTAAATATTAGGGCGACTGGGTGACAAGTTGGCGAGTGTGGGTAGAATTTCAGATGCGAGGGCGATCGCGTCTTTTTGCTGTTGAGTTTCTGCATACAAGCTGAGTTGATTGAGTCGCGCTTGCATTTGGGTAAGAGGATCGGGCGCTTTTGTCGCTGCTTCCTGATAGTAATCTAAGGCAATTTGATTTTGCTGCAAGTCTCTAGCAACGTTACCGATCGCGACTAAAGTTTTACTCACAAGCGCGGGAGAATTTTGTTGTTTAGCTATCTCCCAACTTGCTTCTAGGACTTCTTTCGACTGGCGTAAATCTCCTAACAATTGCAAAGTACGCCCTAAACTTTGCAAACTTTCAGCTTTTAGCAGCGAGTCGGGTTGAGTTTGGAGTTGTTGATTAATTCTCTCTAATAATGTTTTGGTGCGACGGTATAAACCAAGGGTTTGCAAAGCTTGGGCTTGGTTGAGTTGGCTGCCCAGTTTTCCCGTTGGGTTATTGGCAGTTTCGTAGGTAGCTTCCGCTGTTTCCCAAGCTTCTAAGGCCGATTGAGTTTGCCCTGTTGCTAATAGTAAGCTACCTTGGGTATTCCAGGCTTGGGCGAGAATGGCAGTGCCTTTAAGATCGAGTTTATTCTGGCTTTGCAGTAGTTGGAAGCTGGAAGCGATCGCACTTTTTGCTGTTTCTAACTGACCTAATTCTTGATAGGCTGTGGCTAGGTAATTGAGAGTCATCGCTTGATTTAGGGTTGCACCCTCTGTAGCGTAAATCTTTTGAACTTGTTCCCAGAGAGTGATAGCTTCGGCAAAGCGACCTGCGCCGTAGAGTTGTCGCCCTCGATCGAGAAGTTGTGCCGGAGTTGAAATCGGTTCGACTGTTGGGGACTGTTGAGCGATCGGGGGTAGGGTAGCTAGGGTGGGAAGGGCAACTGTGAGGCAGAGTGTCAACAGAGCTAAGCTGATAGTGAAGCTAATTTTGCTTGAGAGCCAGGGAAATTTAGCAATTATTTTAAGCATCATTTGAGTATTAGTTAGGATTGTGGCTATTTTGTGAAGGATTCGGCGCGATCGCTTCAGTCCCAGCGTGTACCGGGGCTGTTTCATTCTACCCAAAAAATTGTTTGACCTCCCCCAACCTCTCTCTTGCAAGGAAAGAAGAAAAGAATTCTTACTATTAAATATTAAGAGATGTAATATTATTAATTATACCCTTTCCCGGCAATGATATTATATTTTATGCGATCTCAAGATGTGTAGAATCATCTGATTTCAAGTATTAACATGACCAAAACTCGATTTATTCACGACAGGTTTGCCTTGATAATTACCTAGAAGAATTACTATCCTAGTCCCTCTTTTCCCCTTCTTCCTCTTCTTCCCCTAGCCCCTAGCCCTGAGCATCGTAGCCCCTAGCCGCTGAAAGCGGTTTTAAATCAAGTGGCATCTGCGATCGCAGAGATTCCAGATAGACGAGTGCAAAGTAATTTAATGGCATCGGCAGGGATTTTGGCCGGTTTAGTATTGGAGAGAGATGTAATTTCAAGAATTCTACGGAGGGATATTATGCGCGAGTCAGTGATTTATCAGGAGATTTTGCAGGAAGGAATAGACGAAGGTAGGCAGGAAGGCAGGCAGTCTGCTATGGAAGAAATTGCTCGGAATTTGTTACAGGAAAATATACCACTAGAGCAAATTGCTAGGTTTACAGGTTTATCGCTGGAGGTGGTGCAAAGCTTACAAAGTTAGTTAAATTGGATCTACAGAGCGCGTGTCTGGAATCAGTCCGATGGCGAAACGCCGCGCCGAAGGCTGAGCGCTCTTCATTAAGCCTTTGCCTCAAGGCTAATCGCGCTCAGCCTTAAGCCTAGAACAATCTAGGAATAGCGTGCGATCGCAAAATCCAACTGAGCAGTTTGGCAGTAAACTCTCAACAACCTCAGCGGATCGTCGCGTAAATTAGCAGGCGAAACCATCTTTTTAAAATAATCTAAAATCTAAAATCTAAAATACAATGAGCTATTGCTTCAATCCAGCTTGTCAGAATCCGCAAAATCCTGCTGATGCAGAAATTTGCTCTAGCTGCGGCTCTCAATTGTTGCTGACCCACAACCTTTCATTAAGTGAAATCAAAAGCGAAACAGCTCCGAAAGAGCTGGAAACACCCTTAGAGTGTCGCTACCGAGCCATAAAGCCCATCGGACAAGGTGGCTTTGGCAGAACCTTCTTAGCAGTAGATGAAAACAAACCATTCACTTACTCGCAATGCGTAATTAAACAATTTTTTCCTCAAAATCCTACTGAGAAAGCAGCAGAGTGGTTTCATCGAGAAGCAATGCAGCTAGAAACATTAGGAAAACATCCCCAGATTCCTAACCTGATTGCACATTTTGAGCAAGACAGGCAGCAATATTTAGTGCAAGAATTTATCCCTGGCAAAAACTTAGCTCAAGAACTAGCACAAAAAGGCCCATTCAACGAACTTCAAATTCGCCAACTTCTCCAAGATTTACTTCCAGTTCTGCATTTTGTTCATAAATCTAAAGTCATTCACCGCGACATCAAACCCGAAAATATTATTCGCCGTACCAACATTTATCAAGGTGGAGCAACCGGATTCATCCCTCTTTTACCCGCCGATTTAATCAGCTCTCAATCTCTAGTTTCTTCAGGAATTGCTAGAAACGGCCAACTCGTTTTAGTAGATTTTGGGGCAGCGAAAAAAGTTAAGGGAAATGGTCTGCCCCAAACTGGTACGATCGTAGGAAGTGCCGCCTATACCGCCCCAGAACAACTCATGGGGAAAGCAGTTTTTGCTAGCGATATCTACAGCTTGGGGATTACCTGCATTCATTTATTGACCCAAGTTCCCCCATTTGATTTATTCGACAGCAGAGAAGGTACTTGGGCGTGGCGAGATTATTTGAAAACACCTGTTAGCGATAATCTGGGTCATATTCTTGACAAAATGCTGCAAGGTGCTACTAATCATCGTTATCATGCAGCCGCAGCCGTAATTAGGCATTTGAATCCCAAACCCGTTTATGTAGAAACATTGCCTGTAACCTCTGAACCTGCAATTGTTTCCCCAGAAATGCCCGCAGAACCCCCACCATTACCACCTGATTTACCGCCACCACCAAATCAAAAACTACAGGTAAAAATTCAGCAAGCTTTGCAAGATACACTGACTCCCTACAATGTTAAAATTCAAGTTAACAAAACCAAGCGGAAATTAACTGTTGTCATCAATAGAAATGAAGATTGTAAAATTCATTATCCCCATTTATCTCAAATAATTGCCACTACTCTCACTGATTTACAATTAAATCAAATATCCGTAGTTAAACTTTTAGGAAGAGTTAACAATTCTCCTAGGCCAGAGTGGAAGCAGGTGTTGCAGATCGACACTAAAATCCAGTTCCGAAATAAAATTATTCGGCTGCAAAACAATAAACTAGCCGGGCGATTCTCCCAACTTAAAACTAGAGAATTTTGGCTCTTTAAGTTGAAAAGTAAAGATTTCTGGATAGACTTATTAATGTTTGCCTTAATGCTGTTTATCTTGGGAACCCAAATAATTATTTTAAAGCCTTGGGTAGGAATAATTATTTCATCGGTTTTTCTCTATGTCAAAAATCAAGTTGCTAAAAATGAACAATTTAAGACCAATAGTTTATTGGCGACATTAGCAGGGATATTTTTGATGATGGGAATAGGCGGAAATTATACTATTTTTGTGTCTGGCCCATTTGGTATTCTTTTAGGTTGCCTATTTATGGCTTTACCGCTTTTTTACACAACAAAGTAGTTCTAGAGTAAGACCCAGCTTACGCACTTCTGACGTAACACCGCCTTCTGGGTGGTATCTTTGACTGCAAGCGAGTGCGGCGCTATAATGGTTCTTAACTTAATCAAAAATATTGTGTCTCTAACATCAACGAAATACGGTTTAGCAATTCATACCGCCAGCCCAGAATTAGGTCTAGCAATTAGCAATTTTGCTGGTGATTCCCGCTATCAAGTGTGGGATTTAGGCCGCGATTTAGCTACCCATTTGCATCAAAATTTACTAGATTTTATTCAGCCGCAAATTTGGGCAGATTTGGCATTTATTGCAGTTGCTAAAGGGCCAGGAAGTTTTACGGGAACTCGGATTGGTGTAGTTACGGCTAGGACTTTAGCGCAACAGTTAGATATTCCTTTATTTGCGATTTCAACTTTGGCGGCTCTAGCTTGGGAGAAAAGAGAGAAGGAAGAAAGAGAGGGAAAAGGAGAAGTAGAAAATATTTTATTATCCTCTAAAATCCCACCATTAGAAAATTCAATCGCCCTCCAAATGCCTGCACAGCGCGGTCAATTATTTGGGGCAATATATGCAGTTAAAAGTGCAAAAAATGACGGCAATGATTCCAACTTAATTGAGTTATTACCAGATAAAGTAATGATGCTTGAATCCTGGCAAGAAACTTTAGAATCTTGGCCCACACCATATCATTTAATTAAGGTTCAAAATGATTTAGGCGCGTCAGTTTTCAGCTTATTAGAACTAGCTTATTTAAATTATCAACACGGAAAACGCCCTAACTGGTCAGAAGCATTACCCTATTATGGGCAACATCCCGTTGAAGAAAAGTTATAAGTTAAAAGGAATAATTAAGATGGCTTACAGTGAATTTACTTTAGAAAGGGTGAAAAGAGAGTTTAATCTCAGGACTTTCTTATACCACTACTCAAAATTAGTGTTACAATCCTGATGTTTGGTTTCACTTCCTTCCACCAAACCTACCTCTGCAAGCTCCTTGGATCGAGTGCATCTCGCAATCCATCTCCTAACAAATTAAACGCCAAAACTGTTACAATAATCAACAAGGCAGGCGGCCAAACTAACCAAGGCTGCAACACCAAAATTGAAGCATTCGTAGACAAAGAAAGTAAATTTCCCCAAGAAGCATCAGGTTGCTGAATTCCTAATCCAATTAAACTCAAAACTGACTCAGCCACGATAAAACCAGGAATCGCCAAAGTAGCAGAAATAATCACATAAGTTGCTGTCTGCGGCAATACATGGCGTACAATAATATAAACTGGATTTGCCCCCATCGCCCTTGCCGCCTGTACAAATTCTCGTTGTTTAATTGAGAGCACTTGTCCCCGAATCACCCGCGCTAAACTCGCCCAACTGATAAAGGAAGTGATTAATACAATTAACAGAAAACGCTGAGTGCTAGTCAATCCAGGTGGTAAAACAGAAGCTAGCGCTACTAACAAGTAAATGCCTGGAATCGTCATCAAAACTTCAACAAATCGCATTAAAACACTGTCAATCCAACCACCAAAATATCCAGAAATCCCCCCCACCAACATACCCAGAGGGAAAGAAATCGCAATTCCCACTAATCCAATGCTCAGACTAATTCTACTTCCATAAACCAAACGACTAAACTGATCTCGCGCCTGTTCATCCGTACCTACAAGGTGGAATCTTGCCTCGCCATTAGTTCCAAACAAATGTCTATTAAATGGTATAATCCCTAATATTTTATAGCTATCACCTTTGACAAATAGACTTAAAGGTGAAGGTTTTTCCCATTCTACAATCACATTCCGCTCGCCCGTATTCACATCCACTGGCCCTTGAGTTACGGGGTAAACGTGAGGCCCAATAAATCTGCCGTCTCTCGTAGTTAAATAAATCTGCGTTGGCGGCAATAGGGAACCATTCAATTGAGAGTTATAGGGGTCATAAGGCGCAATAAAATCTGCTGCGATCGCCACTCCATACAAAATCAATAGTAACACAGCTCCCAATCGGGCTAAAGGATTATTTTTAAGATTTTGCCACCATTTCATAATTTTAGTTAGTTGTTAGTTGTTAGTTGTTAGTTGTTGTATTCTTTAGTCCGCGTAGGCGGACTTTGTTTGTGTAGTAGCGGTTTCAACCGCCAAATCATATATTAATCCTCTTAATTACCAATTACCCATTACCCATTACCCATTTTCCACCTTTTCTATTTCCTTCAATGCTTGACCATTAAAAGGATTGTAAAAAAATGAACCAGTTTGCGGCGGTAACTTGGGATTAAGTAAAATTTCCACAATACTTTTCACAACTCCCGTTAGAGGAATCGCTAAGATTACCCCCAAAACCCCTCCCACTCTACCTCCCAACAGTAAAGCCGCGAAAATAACCACAGGGCTAAATCCTGTTAAACTACCCATAATCCGAGGGGCAATTAAATTATCCTTCACCTGTTGAAGAGCGATCGCAGCTACCAAAACCTCCAGTGCTAACCACCAATCAATAAACGCCACAATAATGCTCACTGCACCAATTCCTAGAGTTGCCCCAATAAAAGGAATGGCTTCTAACAACCCGATGAACACAGCAAATAGCAAGAAAAAAGGAACCTGTAAAACCCAGAAAACCAGAGTCAGCCCGATGGCCATAAATAGGCCTAACAATAACTGTCCCGATACAAATCGCTGAAGATTTCTCTCCAAAGTTTCTGTTAAGACATAGCGAATTTCTGGCGCAAAAATACTCGTCAAACCCCGCCAAACTCTTTCCCCATCTAACAACATATAAAACGAAATTACGAGGATTAAGATTAAGTCGAGAAACCAGTTAACTGTTCCTACAACTAAACCCAAACCGCTAGCAGCGATCGCTTGTACTTGTTCCTGCACTTTAGCAGACAATTGCTGCTCCAAGATTTGCACGTCAAACGGCAAATTACGCTCCGCACTCCAAATCTGAAACTCCGCTAATTGCTGTCGCCCAGACTCTAGTAAGTCTGGGAATCTGACCGCTAATTGTGCAGCTTGGTTTAAAACAGGAGGTGCGATCGTCAAAACGATCACCGCCATAACCAACCCAGCAGCAAAATAAACTAGGGCCGCCGCCGCGCCCCTCGGCAAAAATACTTGCAGTCTCGCTACCGCGTAATTCAATAAAAACGCAATCAGTCCCGCCGTTACTAAAATACTGATCAATTCCGCAACATAATGAATCGCACCGAGAGTAAACCAACCTGTCACTAAAACTAGCAACCAAGTAATTAGAAACTGTTGGACGGGAGAAAACACACTATTCATGTCGATTTGATATTTCCGATTTAAGATTTAAGATTCTGGGTCGATCTAAAATCTAAAATCATTTCATAGAGCACCCTAAACAGCCATAGCTTCCTCAGCGGACAAGTCATGCTCAACTACAAACACATTCGAGTAGAGATTAGCAATAACCTGTTTGCCTTGCTGAGTCAGAGATAAGTAATGCAAGGCATCTTTTACATAAGGGTGAACCCCATGCCAGTAAAACTTGGAATAGTTAACCCGTAAATCGCCGGGATTCTTATATCCCACTTTTTGGTTAAACCCAGTTTCCTCAAATTCATAGTAAAGGGAACTAATTTTTTTGAGGTAACGAGGATCGCTGAGTTGGCCAATTAGATCGGCAGCTCGAACTAAACCTGGAAAGTTAATTGTATCTTGATGATCCGACTCTTTTGGTACGGGAAATCGAGTCAGTTCGATGTTGCGCTTAATCACCTCAGCATCGATCAGCCGATGGCCACCAAACCGCTCGTCAATAAACAGTTTAGCGCGGTCTACGTGATAAGGAGTCAAGCTAGCATCAGTAGAGCCGGGAGGTAAAGGCACTAATTCTGTGCCGTTACCCGTAGCATACCAGCCATTTCGATCCTGGCGGCAAACGCCTTTGACGTAGCCGATGTCGTGACAAACTAGGGAGATGATGAAGTGTAGCCAATCTTCGCAGGAAGCCCCGCCTTCGCGGATGTGTTTGCCTCGTAAAATTTCTTGGCCTACCAATGTCACCAAAATTGTGTGTTCAACGTTGTGGTAGAGAGCATCGCTGTTGGCGATATTTTCTAGCGCCATACTGCCTGCCCAGGCGATGATGTCTTCGTAGTCTGGTTTGTAGCCGCCGTAAGTGCGGGTGTAGCCAAACCGTATTTTCTGCACGAAGGCATCGATCAGAAGTTCAGTTGCATTAAAAACCATACTTGACAGTTGCTCGTGCTGAGTCTAGGATCGATCGGGACGCGGACACCCCTTACTATAGCAACCGCCAAGGCGGTTACGATGCTCAGGACTAGGATGCTCCCAGGCTCAGGAAAGAAGGGAAGAGAATCAATGGTTTCATCAATTCAGAACGTCCTAACCTACGAAAGCGGTTGCTATATATTGGAAAACTTGATTTTATTCTTTTTACCATAACTTAACTCTTTATAGAGTCGATCGCCCTCTAAGTCTTCGTCTAAGTCTTAGGGATGAATTTTACTCATCCTTAACAAGGATGGGTTGAGGGCAGCTAAAATGTAAACTGACGATCTTAAATCTGCAATCTTTCTTTACAATACTAAAAACTAAAGGTAAAGACTGCCGGGAGAAATCAAAAGTGACCGATCGAGTTTTACCAGAAACAGAGTACACTCAGCCACCTTTCCCTCCAGAGGGTAGACGTGGCCGCAACTTTGAGGCGAAAAGTTGGGAAGAAGAGGCGGGGGAGGATCTAGCTGTTGAAGATACCTCTAAAAACGATTTTTCTAATCAGTCTGAAAACGAAACTGCCAGCGATCGCGATCCAGAATCCGACGAAGCAGAATTAGAAGACGATCGCAGAGTTGCTAGTGGTATAGAATGGCAAGGTCTGCTAGTGGGTTTAGGAATTGGGGCCGTGACGGCGATCGCAGGTATGCAATTCTTTTTTAACCAACAGTCTCCTGCAACACCGGAAGTTAAAGCTGAATCAGCCCAATTTGAAGCAGGAATGCCTCAGAATGTTGAAGTCGCACCGGTGGAAGTTGCCAGTGTCGATCGCAGTATAGAAGGTACGGGTACTGTTGCTGCTTATGACTTGTTACCAGTTTTGGCTCAGGTTAATGGTTTGCAGATTAAGCAAGTTTTGGTCAAAGAAGGAGATGCTGTTGAAAAAGGTCAGGTAATGGCTATACTTGACGATTCTGTATTGCGATCGCAACTAGCCGAAGCGATCGCCGATGTTCAATCTGCCGATGCCACAGTACAGCAAGCACAAGCACAAGTGCAGCAAGCTCAATCCCTGCAAAACGAAACTGTAGCAGCCTTTGAGCAAGCCAAAGCCAACTTAGTACAAGCCAAAGCTAGGGCACTTCAAGCTCAAGCAGGTGTCGATCAAGCTAAAGCAGGCGTTAGCGTTGCCCAAGCAAGCGCCGCCCAAGCCCGCGCTCAATTAGAGCAAGCGCAAAGAGAAGTTGAACGCTCTCAAAATTTAGCTTCCGAGGGAGTAATTAGCGTTCAAGACTTAGAAAAGCGCAGGACAGAAGCAAAGACTGCTCAGGAAGACTTGAAAAAATCAGCTCAAGAAATCAACCAAGCGATCGAAGAAGTAAAAGTCGCTGAAGCTCAGATTATTAATGCTCAAGCAGATAT
This sequence comes from Kamptonema formosum PCC 6407, assembly GCF_000332155.1. GTDB lineage: Bacteria > Cyanobacteriota > Cyanobacteriia > Cyanobacteriales > Microcoleaceae > Kamptonema > Kamptonema formosum. The sequence goes on from NZ_KB235904.1 coordinate 702,375, forward strand.
TAGAAATGCCGAAGCTGGTGTTAGCAGTGCCAGAGCAAAATTTGAGACAGCAGGAACTAATATTGGTAGCGCTCAAGCGAATGTAGGCAACAATCAAGCCAGCGTCCGCAGTAGTGAAGCGCGAGTGCAGCAGTTGCAAACACAATTAGAACAAACTCTCGTGCGAGCCCCTGAAAGCGGAATTATTGCCGAAAGAATTGTTCGCGTTGGAGATGTTACTAGCGCCTCGCAGAAACTATATTCTATTATCAGGGATGGCAGACTGGAATTGCAACTTAAAGTCCCAGAAACTCAACTGCCGCAAATAAAAATTGGCACAGAAGTAAAACTAATTTCCGACTCTGATTCCCGCATCTCTTTGCGTGGGAATGTGCGGGAAATAGCGCCCAATATTGAAACCGGCAATCGTCAAGCTACTGTTAAAATTAATTTACCGAGAGTAACTGATATTAGAGAATCTCTCTTACGACCCGGAATGTTTTTACGCGCCTCCCTAGCAACAGAAAGCGCTCAAGGCTTGACAGTCCCAGCCAAAGCAGTTGTACCGCAAACCAATGGTACGGGAATAGTTTATCGGCTGGTAGGCGAAAATAAAGTACAAGCTCAATCTGTTGTCCTGGGCGAGGTTGTCGGTGCTATGGGAGGCAATTTAAGTAAGGCTAAGGTGGAAATTAAGAGCGGTTTAAAGGCCGGCGATCGGGTAGTGATTGCGGGTGTTGAAAACCTTAAAGATGGCGATCGCGTTAATGTAATTTCTGAAAATGGCATGGTTCCTAATACTAAATTATAGCCAAGAAAAAGGAATAGGAAAGAACAAAATCCGGCGGTTGAAATCGCATCTACACACACAAAGTCCGCAAGCACAACGGCTTGGAGAGGGTATTAAAGATATACAAAAGCGCATAGGCATAACCAGCGTCCAACAGTGCGACAGAGACCGCGCTGAATGTCTGATATCATGTCCGGTCGATTACCATTAATAAAAAAAACCTGTAAGTATTGGTACGAAGGGATCGTCATCATGGGCGATCGCGCTTGACTTGATATGAGCGGGCGGTGAGACTTCGCACGTTCGGCGAGTAGTTCGACCCTTCGGCAAGACTTCAGTGTGAGCGCTCAGTAAACTTGTCCCGATCGCTGCGATCTTTTTGAAACTTTAAGACACTCAACGCTTTACGATGAAGGATTCAGAGGTATAGCAACCGCTAGGGCGATTAGGGCAAGTACAACTTTTACCTTTAGTCCATAATCCCTTACGGAATAACCTCTTGTCTCTTCCCTCTTCCCTAGCCCCTAGCCCCTAGCCCCTAGCCCCTAGCCCCTAGCCCCTAGCCCCTAGCCCCTAGCTATATTCTCACCCCTGAATCCCTTTCGAGATCTCAATTTTCCTTCCCTTTGTCAAAAATTCATATTTTCTTAAGTTTTAAGTGTACAATTTATTGGTAAGGGAACGCCGCATCAACGCTGAATCATAATTTATCTATCAATTATCCCAGTGTAACAATTGATTAAGATAAATTAATAATCAATTAAGTTGGATAAAGAATAGCTGTAAATCTTACAAAACATTTACCACCATTGGTAAACAATCCCGATAATAAGCGAACTAACCATGCACCTTAACGGCCTGCCTATTTATTCGTCAGCTTTGGAGCAAGCCATCGATCGCCATCCTTTAACAGTTGCTCCCGATACCTACCTGATCGATGTCCTAGCTCTCATGAGCCAAGTACGTAGCAGTTGCGAACTGCCCAGTTGGTACCAATTTTGTCAATTGGATACCATTCATGACCCCAGCGCGATCGGCGAAGCACGAGCTAGCTGCGTCCTGGTGATGGAAGGGTTACAGCTCTTAGGTGTTTTCACCGAGCGAGATATAGTCAGGCTCACCGCCAACGGCATCAGCTTGAACTCAGTCAGAATTGCCGAAGTAATGACACGCTCCGTAATTACCCTCAAGCAATCCGACTCCCAAGATATTTTTACAGCCCTATCTATATTGCGCCAACACCGGATTCGCCATCTACCCATTGTTGACGATCGCGGACTACTAATGGGCATAGTCACCCCCGAAAGTATTAGACAAGCGCTACAACCCGTCAACTTGCTAACTAGCTTGCGCTACGTCACAGACGTAATGACATCCGAAGTTATCTACGCGCTAAAAACTGCCTCCGTACTCAACCTCGCGCAACTAATGGCACGCCATCGAGTCAGTTGTATTGTGATTGTCGAAGAGAAAAATCGGTATCAAAACTATAGAAAACCACGAAAAGAAAAACCTTTTGAACTGACGCAATTTCTAGCTCCCAGAGCAACACAGAGGGAAAATTCAAGACCAATATTTGCGTCTTTTTCTCCTAATAATTGCACTTCATCCGAATTTGGTACTAATTGGGAAAAGGGGGAACTGTGGACAGAAGAAGAATTCCCAATTCCCCCCTATCAAAGTCCAATTCCTCAAGTTGAATACCCCATAATCAACACCAAATTATTAATGCCTGTAGGCATTGTCACTGAGCGAGATATTGTGCAGTTTCACGCCCTAGAACTGAATTTATCACAAATACAGGCTGCTGATGTCATGAGTAGCCCTTTGTTTTGTCTGGCTCCCTCAGACTCATTGTGGATAGCTCATCAGGAAATGCAGCGCCGTCGAGTACGTCGCTTAGTCGTAGCTGGAAGTGAAGGCGAACTTCTGGGAATAGTTTCCCAGACAAGTTTACTGCAAGTTCTCAATCCCTCTGAGATGTACGGAGTGATCGAACTTTTGCAGCAAGCCGTTGACGATCGCACTGCTGAATTAAAGAAAGCCAACGAGCAATTGCAGCAGGAAATTTTAGTACGTCAGAGAGCAGAAGAGGCTTTGCGCCAAGCTCATGATAACTTAAAAAAACAAGTTGAAGAAAGAACTGCGGAATTATCAACCACAAATGAATTGCTAAGGCGGGATATTATTAAGCGTCAGCGAGTAGAAGAAGCATTACGGCGAAAAGAAGCTCGTTTTAGAACTCAAGCCCATCAATTAGAGCAAACTATTCGTAAGTTGCAGCAAACCCAAACTCAACTGATTCAAACAGAAAAAATGTCCTCTCTCGGACAAATGATCGCTGGTATTGCCCATGAAATTAATAATCCTGTTAACTTCATCTATGGCAATCTTTCCCATATCAACTATTACATCAAAGAAATGCTAAGTGTGCTGCAACTTTATCAGCAACATTATCCAGATCCCGTCCCGGAGATTCAAGCAGCAGCCGAAGATGTCGATCTCAATTTTATGGTGAAAGACATTACCAAAATTTTGTCTTCAATGCAGTTAGGATCGGAGCGTATACGAGAAATTGTCCTATCGCTTCGGAATTTTTCCCGCTTAGATGAAGCGGATATGAAGTTAGTGGATATTCACGAGGGGATTGAGAGTACGCTGCTGATTTTGCAGCATCGGCTGAAACCTCAAAGCGGATTTTCTCCGATTGTAATTCTCAAAGACTATGGAAAACTGCCTCGCGTGGAGTGTTATGCTGGACAGTTAAATCAGGTATTTATGAATATCCTGAGTAATGCTATTGATGCTTTAGAAGAAGCACATGGACAATGGAGCATAGGCAAAGAGAAGAGCAAGGAAAGCGGACAATTGCCTATAGATGATTTTCTATTGCCACACCCTACAATTCGGATTACTACCTCTGTTTTAGATGCTGATTGGGTAGCTATTTCAATTGCTGACAATGGACCCGGTATTTCCCAGGAGATTCGCCACCAATTATTTGACCCTTTCTTTACTACAAAACCTATTGGTAAAGGAACTGGGTTGGGATTGTCTATTTCTCACCACTTGGTAGTTGAGAAACACGGGGGAATTTTGGAATGTATTTCAGCACCTGGAAAAGGAACAGAGTTTGTGATTCAGATTCCTCTCCACCCACAGTGTCGGCGACCAATTTAGAAGATAGTTTGGCGATTGAAATCGCTACTACATAGGGTTTATATTATATATAAGCAATCGCCAAGACCATTAGGGCATTCTAAATCGATCGCACTGTTCGGCTGAGCGATCGCGCCAAAGCCCTTACTTTGATTCTTTTTCCCTTCTTCCCCATCTTCCCATCTTCCCCATCTTCCCTTCTTACCCTAGCCCCTAGCCCCTTCTTACCCTAGCCCCTAGCCCCTAGCCCCTAGCCCCTTCTTACCCTAGCCCCTTTGCGATACAATCTACTGCGGCCACGATCGCAAAGCTGTCTCGACCACCTGCAATAATTCCTCTCGGTTGGCCCCAGTCGCCGCCAGAACTGACATTCCACAATTGACAGTTAGCACAAACCGAGCAAGAGCCGCAGGATCGGAGTCAACAGGCAAGTCGCCCTCCGAAATCGCCTGCTCGAAACGCTTACACAGAGAGGCTTCGATTGAGGCGCGGTATGCCGATAACTCCTGCGCCATCGGGTCTGCCGGATCTCCGCAGGAAAGGGTGCTATGAACCCAAAGACATCCGGGGGGATTCCGCGAATCCGTTCCCAGGTCAACGACTCCCTGCATAATCCGCTCCACAACACGACGCGCCGTTGGCTCTTTGAGCGCTTCGTAAACATAGGCTGATGGCCCATTGGTATAGCGATCGAGGGCTTTGCGGAATAGAGATTCTTTGTTGCCAAAGGCAGCGTAGAGGCTGGGGCGGTTGATACCCATAGCCTCCGTCAGATCCGAGAGGGACGTGCCTAAGTAGCCCTTTCGCCAAAATACGTGCATTGCCCGATTTAGTGCTTCATCAGTATCGAACTCGCGGGGCCTGCCGATCGCCGCAGTGGTTTTTTCCTGTTTCATACTCATCAATATAATATTTCCTTGACAGTTTCGCGCCCATGCCTTATATCTATACCATCCGGTACAAAACTGGAGCGCAAAGACCATACTTCAACGATAAAACAATACTATGAGCCCCAAAAATCTCACAGGAAAGGTGGCATTAGTTACAGGTGGTTCTCGTGGTCTGGGGGCAGCGATCGCCCAACGTCTCGCACAGGATGGCGCAGCCGTCGCCATTACCTATACCAGCTCACCGCAAAAAGCCGATGAAGTGGTGCTCGCGATCGAATCAGCAGGTACCAAAGCCTTGGCCATCCGCGCTGACAGTGCTGATATCGAAGCGGTAAAAAACGCTGTCACTGAGACAGTAAAAGCATTTGGTCGCCTCGATATCCTGGTAAACAACGCGGGCATCGCCGTTATGGCCCCAATCGACGAGTTCTCAATGGATGATTTCGATCGCCTGATAGCGGTTAACGTCAAGGGTGTCTTCGTAGCAACCCAGGAGGCCGTCCGTCACATGACCGAAGGCGGACGGATAATTATGATCGGCAGCGTAAATAGCGATCTTGTCCCCTTTGTCGGCGGCTCCGTCTACGCTTTAACCAAAGGTGCGATCGCCAGTTTTACGCGCGGTCTCGCCCGCGATCTCGGCCCTCGTGGCATCACGGTAAACAATATCCAACCCGGCCCCATAGACACTGACATGAACCCAGCAGAAGGGCCCTTTGCCGATAGCCTGAAAAGCACAATGGCCCTCCAGCGCTACGGCCGCACCGAAGAAGTTGCCGCTATGGTTTCCTATCTCGCCAGTCCCGAAGCCGCCTTCGTCACGGGTGCAAGTCTGAAGATTGATGGTGGTTTCGCAGCCTGAGCCAGTCAGATAGAAGGGTAATTGATAATTGCTAATTGGTAATTGGTAATTGCTAATTGGTAATTGCTAATTGGTAATTGGTAATTGCTAATTGCTAATTGCTAATTGGGGAAAGAGTTTCCTCATCTCCCCCATCTCCCCGCCCCCCTGCTCCCCCGCCCCCCTCTCTTTCCCTAGCCCCTAGCCCCTAGCCCCTAGCCCCTTCTTCTATATCTTTTACGATCGCGGATAATGGGCAGCTAAAAACGAAATAGCAGAAACGCGATCGCTCAGCGCCCCATCCAAAGTCGCTACTAACAAATCATCCAACATTTGCTTAAACTGTGGCCCTGGTTTATAGCCCAAAGCCTTTAAATCATTACCATTCAAAGGCGGAGTAATATTTGCCCACTTAGTGAGGTATTCCCAAATTTGCCGCCGTTCCCGGCGCGGACACTGCACTGCTATTAAAATTAACATTGGTAACTGATAATTCCTCAGCATTAACACCAATTTACTAGGCAGATTGCACATTGGTAAAGATGCCATCAACTTTATTTTTTCCTCTTCCAAATCTTGTAGTAACTTCACACTATCCACAGGTAATTGAAGATTTGCCGCTACCTTACCTCGATAATCTGGTGCTAAATAAGCAATTAAAACTTCTAATCGTATTAGCCAATCATTGATATTAATTCCTTGTAATTGATTAGCTATAGGCGATTTCACCTCTTTTTCACTACCATTTTTTTCAGCCTTATTCCTTATTTTTAAATAGCGATCTACCAAACGTAACTGCCACAACAAATGCCGATCTAAATCTAAAGTTGGATGAATGCAACGTAAAGCCCCCAAATCCCCCAACATTTGCAAAGCTGATTTCCAGTAGGGAGCTTGCAAAATGTGTTTCAACTCACTTTTCAGCCGCGTTTCCAATGCCGGAGCGCGGTCATTTTCCCCCTGAATTCGGTAATAAATCCCACTATCTACAGCATGACGAATATATCCTTCTGTCTGTCGCTCAATCTGAAATCCTAGCCGCACCGCAAACCGGACAGCACGATAAATTCTAGTGGGATCTTCGATAAAACTATTAGCGTGTAAAACTCGAATTTTCCGACCTTTTAAGTCTTCCAAACCTCCAAAAAAATCCAACAATTCACCAGCACGGGGATGGTTCAACCGCACAGCTAGAGCATTAATTGTAAAATCTCTGCGGTAAAGGTCTTGACGAATAGAACTTGCCTCAACTTCAGGGTTAGCTGCGGGATAAGGATAGAACTCAGTACGAGCAGTAGCAATATCTACCCAAAGCGAATCTAATTCAGAATCTTTGTGCCACAAAAGAGCAGCAGTTTGAAATTGACCGTGAACGTCCAAACGAGCAGCAGGGTAAAGTTCTTGTAGAGCTGAAGCTAATTCCACAGCCGGAGATTGTAGACTATGGTTTTTTACTGTAGGATTATTTATTGGGTAATTAACAACTGAATATTCTCGCTCTTCTTCTGTATTAACAATTGATTTTTCTTGAACTCGATCGACATTCTCCACTTCCAAATCGTGATATCCATCTACTACTAAGTCAATATCAGTCAGTGATAAACTATTTTCGGAAGCAGCAAGTAACAAATCTCTAACTGCTCCACCGACAAGATAAAGTTGCCAGCCGCGTTGTTCTGCTATCTTGGCAGTTTCCGATAAAAATTGATCTAGTTGAGGATTGAGACTGGTTGCCAGCAACTGTTTAATCGATTCAGGTAAAGAGCAAAATAGTAATTCTCTCTGCTTCTTTCCTACTCCCTCTCCTAATTTCCCCTTATCTTTTTGCTGGTGTAATTCTCGCAGCACATCTGTACGGGTGACAATTCCTACTAGCTGACCATTTTCTAAAACAGGTAAACGCCCAATATCATAAGTCACCATCAAAGACTCAATTTCTGGTAGTACAGTATCAGGTGCAATAGTTTTGAGTTGAGGTGTCATATAGCCTTTAACGGGGGCGTGACTGAAACCGTGATGTAGGGCAATATCAATATCGCGGCGAGTGATAATTCCAACTAAGCGATCGCGATCGTCCACAACTGAAAGACCAGAGTGACCATAGCGTAGTAAAATCCGGTGAGCCTCGCCGACAGAGATTTCAGGTCGAATTGTTCGCACTGGAGACGACATCAACTCACGAGCAGTAGGCGGGTAGGGAATTTGAGCTTTGAGTTGGTCAACTAATTGTGTTAAAATGATTAGGGGTTCAACGTCTCGGAGAGAGACAGAAGCAGCACGAGAGTGACCGCCACCTCCTAGAGATTTGAATAACTCATTAAGATTAGTTTCCTCAATCCGCGACCGACCAATAATAGTTAAGCGATTGAGAACAGTAGGATCTTCCGATTCTTTTTGAGAATAAACGTTAGCTAGTAACAGGGCATCATTTTCGGTCAAATCTAGCAAGCGAGATGCCAAACTAGACAATCCCGGAACAAAGGTTTCAGTAGTTAGCAACACCCAGCCTACTGTATATCCCCGCAGAGTTTCTGACTGTAAATTTTCTAGAGAAATTGTTAGCAAATCGTGCAATTGAGGAGATAAACCGGGATCGACATATTCAGCAATTACACGCAAACTCGCTCCCTGTTCCATTAACCAGGCTAAAGCATTAGCATCTCGTGCTGTAGCGTGGTCAAAAGTAAGAGAACCTGTATCAACATGAATACCTAATGCCATCACTGTTGCCTCAGCGGGAGTGAGGAATAGGGGGGATGGGGAGGATGGGGAGGATGGGGAGGATAAGGAGGATGGGGAGGAGTGGGGAGGA